>JAFZUD010000048.1 GCA_017618495.1 Bacilli bacterium
CGTGATGATTCCGATGCAGGCAGGAAAAAAACCTTTTTGCAGTCCGCGTCGCTGCAGGAGATGATGGCTGGGATCTCGCACTCGGAGCAACGAAAAAAACGAGATCCGGTTCCGAACAATGCTTCGGAATCTTCCCCTGCCCCTGAAACAAAACGGAACGTTGATGCGTATCCCGAAAATGTGTACTCTTCCGAATGGACGGAGCAGCTCAAACATGATGTGGAAGCCGACCGTATGAACGATGCAGAGATCATTATCACGGACGAAAACGGAAAACCTCTTCCAAAATGCCGGGACATGCGGGGGAAAAGCGGCTTTTTTCGGAAATGTCGCTTGACAAATCAGAAAAAGTGATTACAGTTACCGTCATGATTTGTTCCGCGTAAACGAAACAGTGCAGATATGGAATCATAAAAATGAAAGCGACAATTGAAGTTTCAGTCCGGAGATGCGGCGCTTCCGAAGCCGACGGCGTCTGGTCTGAAGTCACCAAAGACGAAAACGGCGAGGTCAAAGGCCTCAACCCATCGAAGACCTTCCTTAGCAACAAGTACAAGATTGAGGTTGGTACCATCAAATACGAGAACCAGTACGAGTCCTATACCGTAAGCGGCTATACCTCCGCCCAGGATTACCATGTCGGCGATCCGGCGACTGGCAACGTAAACGCTCAGATGTTCGGCGTCCTTAACCTCGATGATAAGACCCTTTCTTATGACGTTTACACAGTAAACAGCGATGAGGTCAAACTCTTCGACAGCCTCGATATCATGAAGGATTAACCTCCCTCAAAGCCTAAGAAATCAAATAGTTGTGACGAAACCCCCTCACAACTATTTTTTCTTTATAGAAAAATCGAGAGCCCGTTTGTATAATTCTCCTGTAGGATAAGCAAAGTTTCTTTTTAGAGAGGGCCTCGGAGTGGAAAAGCCTAGGAAACACGCCACTTATCTGAAAATGTGAGCAATGTCACCGTGCTTCGCGTTAAGAAGAAATCGAGTGCACCCCGTGTGAAGAAGGATGGTACCGCGCGACACCGCGTTCCTTCGCAGGGTGTTTTATTTTGTTTAGGGGGTCATTTATGAAACCACTTACCGGAATGGAAATCCGCAACCGCTGGATTAAATTCTTTGAATCAAAAGGACATAAGAACGTGCCAAGCGTCTCGCTCGTCCCTCATGGCGATAAATCGCTTCTTTGGGTCAACGCAGGCGTCACCGGCTTAAAGAAATATTTCGATGGCAGCGAAATTCCTGCCAATAGACGTATGACCAACGTCCAAAAGTGCATCCGCACCAACGACATCGAAAACGTCGGCCATACCGCCCGTCACCACACTTTCTTCGAGATGCTTGGAAACTTCTCGATCGGCGACTATTTCCGTGACGAGGTCATCCCGTGGGCCTTTGAGCTTCTTACCGATGAAGAAGTGGGCTTTGGCTTCCCAAAAGAGAAGCTCTACATCACCTATAACCCAATGGACAAAGCCTCCCTTGAGCTTTGGATCAAGGTCGGCATGATCCCAGACCACATGATTCCTCTCGAAGGCAATTTCTGACAGATCGGCGAAGGCCCATGCGGACCAGACACCGAGATGTTCTTCGACCGTGGCGAGAAGTATGACCCAGAGCACCGCGGCGTCGAAATGCTTAAGAACGACGAGGAGAATGACCGTTACATTGAAATCTGGAACATCGTCTTCAGCCAGTTCAACGCGGTCAATGGCGTAAAGAGAGAAGACTACAAAGAACTCCCATCCAAAAATATCGATACTGGCGCAGGTTTAGAGAGATTTGCCTGCATTTGCCAAGAGACACCAACCAACTTCGAGACCGACCTTTTCATGCCAATCATCGAAGCGGTCATGAAGCTTTCTTGCAAAGAATACGCTGAGCCAAACCTCATGAGCTTCCGCGTCATCGCCGACCACATCAGATGCCTTACCTTCGCTCTTAGCGATGGTGCCATCTTCTCTAACGAAGGCCGTGGCTATGTCTTAAGAAGAATCGCCCGCCGCGCCATGAGATATGGCCAGAAACTTGGCATCAATGGCCCATTCCTTTGGAATCTTGTCGACATCGTCGTCGAGAAATACGCCGAATGGTATCCAAACCTCCTCGAGAAGAAAGAACTCGTCAAGAAGATGATTCTTGGCGAAGAGAATAAATTCAGCCAGACCCTCATGGTCGGCGAGAAGAAACTCAAGAAGATCGTCGAAGAGAAAGGCATGATCTCAAGCGAAGACGCCTTCCTTCTTTACGATACCTATGGTTTCCCGAAAGACCTCACCTCCGAAATGGGTCTTGAGCTTGGCGCCAAAGTCGACCTCGATAACTTCGATTCCTTGATGGAAGAGCAGAGGAGACGCGCCAAAGAAGCCCGTGGCCAGATCGATTCCTTCAAGAAACAATCCAAAGACCTCATGGCCTTCAAAGAAAAGAGCGAATTCCGCTACGACTTAGAGGAATCCGATACCAAAACGCTTGGCTTATTCAAAGACGGCGTCCGCGTTTCTTCCCTTGATGAAGAAGGCGAAGTCATTTTCGAAGAGACCCCATTCTACGCTGAGATGGGCGGCCAGGTCAGCGACAAAGGCTTCGTCTATGGCGAAGGCTTCGAAGGCGAGATCGTCAGCGTCAGCAGAGCTCCTAACGGCCAGCATCTTCATGAGATCGTCATGAAATACGGCACCATCAAAGAAGGCGACATGGTCAGCATCGTCCTCGACAAGAGGAGACGTCACCTTATCGAGCGCAACCACAGCGCGACCCACCTTCTCCATAGTGCCTTAGGCAATATCCTCGGTGAGCACGTCGACCAGCGTGGCAGCTTCGTCAACGAAGAATACCTCCGTTTCGACTACAGCGCCCCAAAGAAGATGAGCGAAGAAGACTTACTCGCTCTTGAGAAAGAAGTTAATGCCAAAATCGAAGAGGGCATCGAAGAAATCACTGAAGTCCTCCCGATCGAAGAAGCCAAGAAGAAAGGCGCTGAGATGGAATTCGCCGAGAAGTATGGTGATACCGTCCGCGTCGTTGAATTTGGCGATTATTCCAAAGAATTCTGCGGTGGCACCCACGTCAAGAACACCAGCGAAATCGGCCTCTTCTTAGTGAAGTCCGATGAGGCTATCTCGAGCGGCGTCCGCCGTATCGAAGCCATCACCAGCGTCGGCGCTTATGACTACCTCAACAACCGTCTCATGCTCTTAGACGAGAACGAGAAGAGACTTGGTGCCAATGATGCCGACCTCAGCCGTCACATCAAAGGTCTCCTTAACGATAAGGAAGCCCTCCGCAAAGAGAACGATCAGCTCAAAGCCAAGATCGCGGCCCTTGAAGCCAAAGAGATGGAGAAAAACGTCGACAGCGTCAACGGAATTGCCTTCATCAAAGAAATCAAAGAAGGCGCTTCTAGAGATGACCTTCTTACCCTTGCCGATACCCTCAAAGCCAACAGAAAAGACTATGTCTTAGTCCTTCTCGGCGGCAAAGAAGGTGCGAGACCTCTCGTCGCCATGGTTGGCGGTGAGGCCTTAAAGAAAACCAAAGCCGGAGACATCGTCAAAGAGATGGCGAAACGCCTTGGAGGCGGCGGTGGCGGACGCCCAGAAATGGCAACCGGCCAGGTCAAATCCTCTAATGGTTTCGTCGAAGCCGTCGAAAGCTTAAAGGAGAACTTCTAATGAAGAAGGTTCTTGGACTCGATCTTGGTAGCCGCACTTGCGGCATCGCCATCAGCGATGTTTTAGGCATCGCCCATGGCCGTGAGAACTATCGTTTCACCGATGGCGCCTACCGTCAGGTCCTTGCCTACATTCTTGAGTACCTCAAGAAAGAGAACGTCGGAGTCGTCGCTCTTGGCTATCCTCTCAACATGGATGGCAGCAAAGGCGAAAGCGCGCTCCGCAGCGAGCGTTTCAAAGAAGAGCTTCTCGAAAGCGACCCAACCCTCAAGGTCTATCTCGTCGACGAAAGGCTCACGACCGTGATGGCTAACCGCTCAATGCTCGAGGCCGATATAAGCCGTGGAAAACGCCACAAGGTCATCGACCAGCAAAGCGCGGTCATCATCCTTGAATCATTCCTCAATTCGCCAGAAGCGAAAACCCTATGAAAGGAGCATCCATATGCTAGAAATCACCGACAATACCGTCATTATCACGAGAGATGATGGCACCGAAGACACCTGGAAGATCTATTTCTATTACCACAACCCAGAGAGGAACAAGGACTTCTTTTTCCTCTTCAAGGAAGAAGATCCAGACAGCTTAATCGTCATGGCTAGCGAGGATCATGAGACCCTTATGGACGTCTCTGAGGAAGAGATGAAGGAAGCTCAGGAGATGCTTAACACCTACGAAGAAGATCCTGATATCCAGGAGATTAAATAAAGAAACTTGTTTCTTAGCCCCATAATCCATATAATCTAGGGGCGAAATCGGAGAACGAAAATGGCAGAAGAAAAAATTGAAATGACCCAAGCGGGTCTTGATGAAGTTGAAAAAAAGTACCGCTACCTTCTTGACGTCGAACGTAAAGAAGTCCTTGAGGCTCTCGTTGCCGCCCGTGAACAAGGCGACCTTTCTGAGAACGCCGACTATACCGCCGCTAAGCACAAATTAGGCGAGATCGATGGCCAAATCGAGCAATTACAGCACATCAAAGATGTTGCTGTCATCATCTCTACCTCCAATAAGAGCGGAAAGAAGATCAACATCGGTCACACCGTTGATTACCGTGAGGTCAAGACCGGCGAGGAATGCAAAGTCAAAGTCGTCGGCACCGTTGAGGTTGACCCACTTGCCAGCAAGACTCAGATTCCTTATATCAGTGGCAGATCCGCTCTCGGAGCTGCTCTCATTGGCCACGAAGTTGGTGATGTCGTCAGAGTCGAGTGCAACTCTCCATACGATATCGAGATCCTCTCGGTTTCCTACCAATCTTCTGAAAAATAAAAATTAAGGGGCGGTCAAACGCCTCTTTTTTTGACGAATTTCTGAAAAAATCCACGAAAGCCTTCTATCTAATAAGTGAGGAGGCTTTTTATGTTCAAAACAATTCTCATAGTTTTGGCCGTGACGATTATTTCGCTCATCATCATGGCCGTTGTCGACAAAATCACGACCGAGATCACCGAAGAAGGCGGTGAGGTCCTTGTAGTATCTGACACAGAAGGTATTGAAGTAACTCTTTCAGGGGAAGTGGAACTCGCTGGGACTTATCTCTTACCGATGAACAGCACCCTGGCTGATGCCATAAGGGCGGCTGGCGGCGTCACAAGCAACGCTGATTCAAAATGCTACGAAACGTCCTTCGTCCTAGATGGGGATATGGCTTTTTATATCGCCCCAATCTACGATAGCACCGACGCTTGTAGCTCGAGCCCAATTGATAAAGCCTGCATCAATAGCGCCGATAAGGCCACGCTTTTGGCGAAGACTTCATTAAGCGAAAGCCAATCGCAGGCCCTCGTTAATTATCGAAGCGAACATGGCTCGTTCCATCGTCTTGAAGAAATACAGAACGTGAGTGGCATCGGAGCCGCTACATGGGAAAAGAACAAGAAGTACATAAGTCTCACGGTCTGATCCTGAAACCCTATCTTGCGTTCTTTGCTTTGGCCGGTCTAATCATCGGCTTCAATATTGGTTTCTACCTTTTCAGCCTTGCCGTAATCCTCCCTCTTTTGGTGTTGATTCTTTTCGTTTGGCCTCTAAGAAAAAGAGGGAAGATCGGAATGATCACTATGGGTGTCGCCCTTTTGGTCGGGTTTGCTTTTGCCATTCCCAAAACGGAAGCGCGCACAGACTATGGTGTCTACGAAGGCGTGGTTGTTGAGAACAGGGATAACTATTTCCTGTTCGACAGCGGTTTTCACCGCTATTACGTGTATGAGAAAGATTGCGAAAGAGAAGAAGGGGACATCTTGTCGATTACGGGCAAAGCGTCGCCTTTAAAGATCACCTCTTATGAGGGCTATTTCTCCTTTGAAAACTATCTCAACAAGAAAGGAGTCGATTCTGAATTACATGTATATGAAACGGAAGTTAAGTTCGCTAGGCCCTTAAGATTGGCCTCTAGAGAGAATAAGTTCCTCAGTAATTTCGAAGAGCCGACGAGAGGTCTTCTTTCGTCGGTCCTCTTCGGGGCGAAGGATTATTCAAATGAAACGATTGCGTTGGCTGCCAGCATGAATGCGCTGACGTTCCTAAGCATGTCGGGGATGATCTTATCCTTCTTCTTGAAGTTCCTTGATTGGTTCTTCCGGTTAGGATTTAAAGACAAAACATCAGACATCATCGTATTTATCATCATCACTTTCCTGTTTCCGTTTGGCATTCACAAAATCGGATTCTGGAGGGTTTACCTTGGGAGGGCGGTTGCTTTAGCTTCGACTATAAGCGGTAAGGAAACCAATCCATTAACAAGGACTTCTCTTATTGGAACTATCTTGTTCTTTATCAACCCTTGGAACGCGCTACAAAGCGGGTATCTCGTTGGATTTGGTCTGTCATTATTCCTAAATCTCACCGATCCTCATAGAGCCATCTACAAGCGAAAAGACAAAAAGGCGATGAACTTTATTTATCTCCTTTTGTTCTTGTTACCGCTATACGTTAAAGGGAACGCCTTTCATTTCTTGGGTCCGCTTTATAGTGTTCTCTTGATACCTTTAGTTAGTCCTTTTGCGGCGATGGGTTATCTCAGTTTCTTCTCGCTGCCTTTTGTCACTGCGCTGAACGCATACTCTTCGTTCCTTGGCTTCGTTTTATCGGTCCTAGAGAATTACGATATAGTAGTGACTGTCGGACTTTTCAACGATTTGGCCATCTTTATTTATTACTATGGTTTGGTTCTTTATTTCTACATCAAGGACTGGTGCTTCGACCGTATTGCTAATCTTATTCCGATTGTTGGGGTCGTGGCATTCATCATCAATGTTTGTCCGCTAATAAATTACGCGAGCAACCAGATCACTTTCCTAAATGTCGGGCAGGGCGATTGCGTCGTTATCCGGAATCAAAACAAAACCGTCCTCATTGATACCGGTGGAAACACACCATTCGATATCGCGACTGAAGTTGATATACCGTTCCTACGGAGTCAAAGACTTTCCAAAATCGACTATGTGATTGTCACTCACGCTGACGCGGATCACTCCGGTGGTGTGGCTTCACTAAAGAAGAACTTCAACGTGAAACACGTCATAACTGACAAGAGCAATTTCCCGCTAACCATCGGAGATTTGCGCTTTGTTAACTACAATAACAACTCTAAAGATACGAAAGAGGAGAACAACAATTCGCTTGTCCTGTCGCTAGATTTCATGGGGAAGAAATGGCTTTTCATGGGCGACGCTCCAGAATCTCTCGAGCGCCAAATAATCAAAGAGCATCCAGACCTTGATTGCGACATATTGAAAGCAGGGCACCACGGAAGCGACACCTCGTCTTGTGAGGAGTTCCTTAAATGCGTTACTCCCGATGTAGCGATTCTCTCGGTTGGCAAAAAGAACTCATATGGTCATCCAAGCAACAAGGTTTTGGCTAGGTTTGAACGACTTGGCATAAAAGTAAGGCGAACCGATGTCGAAGGCTCCATTACCTATCGGCAAAATTTGATTTTCTCTAGCACCTAAAAGGCTCTTAAATGCGCTATAATGAATCAAATGATTCAAGTTATCTATAACCCTCAGAGCAGCATGTGCAAAACCGCTCTCAGGAAAGTCCTCAAAAACGATCTCCCTGAGCGCGATGAGATGAACTACGTCGAGCTTGATATGGGCAAAGAGCGCCTCATCGATTTGGCTAACGAATGTGAGTCGCTTCCTCTTGGCTATGATAAGAAAGCGGTGGTTGCTGAGAACTTTTATTATCTTGAAAAAACCAAGACAAAACAGAAGCCTCAAAAGGGCGATGTCGCCGATGATATCTTGAATTTCTTCCGCAAGCCTAACCCTGATATCCTTCTTTACATTTTGGTTTATGCCGAGGCTTTAGACGAGAATGGAGAGTTCTTTAAGGCCCTCAAAGAAGGAGGCGCCAAAGTCACGGTCGTCAACTCTTTCGGCGCTGACCAATGGCCGGTTGTCGTCAAAAACTTCTTCGAGAAGAGAAGCACCAAGATAAACCCTGATGCCGTAAAGGAACTCATCACCAGAGTCAATAATGATTACTCGGCCTTCCTTAACGAAGCTCTTAAGCTCGTCACTTATGCGAATGGCGAAACCATCACCAAAGCGATGGTTGAAACCCTTGTCAGCCAGCCTCTTGAAGAGAACATGTTTGAGCTTAGCAACGCTTTGACTCGCGGTGACAAAAAGAAAGCCTTAAATGTTTACAATGATTTGAAAGTCAAGAATACGCGTGGCATTTCTCTTATGAATGCTTTAGTGAAGCAATTGACTTTCCTTCATCAGGTTCAGTACCTAAACAACAATGGTTTGAACCCTCAAGCGATAGCGAAGGAACTTGGTTGTTCCATTGGTCGTGCGAATGCCTCTTTATTCTCTGTCCGTAAGATGAGCGACAAGTGCCTTGAGAAAGCGATCGAAGACCTTTATCAGGCTGAGCTTGGAGTCATGACTGGCAAGATCGACGAAGATCTCGCCTTTAATCTCTTCTTAGCCAATTTCTCCCTATGAGAATCCTAGTCGTAAGCGACACACACGGTGACAATTACGCTTTAGAACAAGTTGCCTTAAGAGAGCCCGGCATCGACCTTTATCTTCATGCTGGCGATGTTTGTGCCCCAAAAGAGAGCATCTCTCCTTTCGCTGCGGTGAGAGGAAACTGCGACGGTTATTTCCGCGAGGACTACAAGCCGTCTTATGAAATCCAAACTCCTTATGGAAAACTCCATATGGAACATTATCCAGTCAGAGATATCTATGAAGCGTCTTTAGAAACGGAAGGGGTTAAGATCTTCATTCATGGTCATACCCACGTGAGAGAGCAAAGGAACGAGAATGGGGTTTACACATTCTGCCCAGGTTCGCTAGCGTTCCCTCGCGATAATGACAAAGGAACATATCTCATCCTCGATATCACCGAGAAAGAAGTGAAGGCCACCTTCAAAGAGTTATAGAAAGAAGCACAAAAAAAGAGCCGTGGTGGCTCTTTTTATTTGTTTTTAGAAGGGCTTAGTTAAGCTTGCCGAGTTCTTTCTGGAGATGGGCCTTCTTACGAAGAGCACTGTTGGTGCTGATGATGTTGGCCTGTCCGAGTTTGTCGAGAAGGGAAAGGGCGGCATTGACGAGCTTGGTAGCTTCTTCTTTGTTGCCGGCGGCAAGAGCGGCCTCAGCCTTTTTGATGGCGGTACGGGTTTCCGATTTGGCGGCGCTGTTGCGGGCGTTGTTCCTTCTGCGGACCTCTAATCTCTTCTGTTCTGATTTAATGTTTGCCATATTACTTAGATTCCTTTTGTTATGCGTGAGTTATTCTAACTTCGCTCGCGCGTTTAGACAACACTTTTGTTTACTTTATTGTCCTTTGTGTTTTCCTTGCTTACCTGCAGGCTTCTTTAGGGTCAAGACTTGGAAGGCGAAATCGTTGACGGTGCCAAGTTTGCCATAGAGTTCCGTAGGAATGGTGATGGAGAAGGTGATTTCCAAATCCTGAATCATCTGAATGTAGGACATGGAGTCGCCGCCAAGCTCGACATTCCAAATCGCGTCATTGGCGATCTTGTAGTCTGGAAGGAGGAGGGTTTTGGCGAAGACCTTCTTGACGGTTTTGATGGTTTCCTCAACCTCTTTGCTGTCGAATCCTTCGAAGGAGACGACGGTTTTCTGTCTTTGGATGAAGTCGACGAAGTTCTCTGGGTGTTCGGAGAAATCCTTCTTGACCGCGAAGCGCTTGGCCTTCATGGAGTTGGAGATCGGGATAGCCTTCTTGTAGACATAGAACTCAGAGACTTTCTTGCCGCTTGGGATCTTGTCGTTGATCTCATCAAGCTTCTTTTTGATCTCTGGGAATTCTTCACTGGCAACTTTGTTGCTGAGTTCGGCGACGAGGATGATTTTCTCGTCCATGCCACGGCTATATCCGAAGACACAGACATGTTCGACGCCTGTTATTTCCTGGAAGTAGGTCTCGATTTCATCAGGGAAGATGTTTTCGCCATTCGCGCCGATGATGGTGTCTTTCAAACGACCCTTGATGTAGACGCGGCCGTCTTCTTCGATCTCAGCGATATCGCCAGTGGCCATGAAGCCGTTTTCGTATTCGGCTTTTTTACGGACGCCGCCGATGATTTCCTCGCTGTGGAGGAGTTCGCTCTTGATCATGAGTTCGCCTTGCTTCTTGCTTTCCTCATCTTTCTTGAGCTTATATTCGATGCCATATAAGGAATGGCCGATAGAACACTTAAGTCTGGTTTTGACGTCTTTGGAGAGTTCGACGGAGCAGATGCCGGCTTCGGTCATGCCGAATCCGTTATAGAGAGGGTAGCCAACTCCGTTGATGGTCTTAGCGGTATCGGCATTGAGGTAGCCGCCGCCGGAGATGCAGAACTGGACCTGAGATCCAAAGAGCTTTCTCTGGACGAACTTGGTCATGAATTTGCTAGAAGCAAGGACGCCAGCTTCTTTCTTGGTCATCTCACCAAGGTTGTAGCCCATGATCTTCTTGAAGAGTTTCTCGGTTCTCTTGTTGGACATTTCCATAGAACGCTTAAGTCCCTGGGCAACGGAATCCCAAACGAGTGGAACGGAGAAGATGTGGGTGCATTTGCCTTTTTTGCAGGCGTTTTTGAGGTCACCCGCGCTCATTCCGGCTGGATAGACAAGGGTCTTTCCGTAGAAGCTATACCACATAAGGACGGCGCTGAAGCCGAAGATGTGGTGGAGAGGAAGCATGGCCAAGATGTTGATCTTTCCTGGATGCATGATGGTTGTGCTTTCAAGAGGCATGTTATGGGAAGCGATGATCTGATTGCAGATGGCTTTGCCAGGCATAACCATGATTTTGATGTCGCCAGTGGTGCCGCTAGAGCAGAACATGGCTTCATCAGCCCAATGAGGAGCAAAAGAATCAACCTCTGGGGACTTCTGAATCTCATTTAACCTGAGAGAAAGGACGGAATATGGGTCGAATTCGTTGACGACGATGGCTTCAGCCTTAGCTTGAGCAAGCAAGTTTTCGGTATTAGTGTGCTCTAAGCGTGCGTCGATAAGAAGGACCGGGTGTCCGTTCATGAGAATGGCCCAGAAGAGGAGTGGCCAATTTGGGGTGTTTCTCATCTTGAGTCCGACTGGAGCGTTAGGATGGATATCCTTTAAAGCGCTCGCGAGGTGACGGGCTAAAGAATAGGCGTATTCGCCATAAGTCTTGTAATTGTAAGAACGAAGCTTGTTGTCTTCGTCAAAGTAGAGGACCGCTTTTTCGAGGGACCTTTTGGTGGTGATGTATTTGAAGATATCCTCGAAGCGCATGTTGGTTTTTTGGAGGTCAAGAGCGCTGTCGATGAACTTTTGGCATTCTTTTTCTGTGTAGATAATAGGCATAGTATCTTATATTTCCTTCTGCTTAATCTTTACTATCTTATTCCAAGAATAAGGTTAGGGCGAGTATAATTTATAAGAACTAGGAGGCATAGTGATGAAATTTGAAAAACCTAGCGATGTCAAAGTCCTTTACTTAGGAACCCCAAAAATCGCCATTTACCCACTTTTGGCCCTCCTTGAAGAAGGCTTCAATGTTGTTGGCGTCGTCACCCAAGCCGATAAGCCAAATGGCAGAAGCGGCGTCCTTACTCCAAGCCCAGTTAAAAAAATCGCCCTCAAAGCAGGCGTCCCTGTTTTCCAACCTGGCAAGATCTGCAAAGACTACGAATGGGCGAAAGAGCTTGGCTTCGATTTGATCGTCTGCATGGCCTATGGCCAGATAGTCCCTGATGAGCTTCTTAAGATGGCTCCTTTAGGCGCGATTAACTTCCATGGCTCATTGTTACCTAAATATCGCGGAGCCGCGCCTATGCAACGTGCGCTCATGAATGGAGAAACCGAGACTGGCGTCAGCCTCATGGAAATGGTTTCAAAAATGGATGCAGGTGATGTCTATGACACAAGCGTCATCCCTCTTGATAGCGTCGCGAATTATAGCGACCTCTATGAGAAGATGGGCTTAGCCGCTGGTGAGATGGCTAAAAAAGACGTTTTGAAATACGCCAATGGTGAACTCAAAGGAGTCCCACAAGACGAATCCAAAGTCACCTTTGCCGAGAAGATCCTAGTCGAAGATGAACATTTACCTCTTGCTTTGACCTGCAAAGAAACGATCAATTACATCAAAGGCCTTAGCTATGAACCAGGCGCTTATCTCTATCTTGGTAATAAGAAACTCAAGGTTCTCAAAGCATCGCTTTTTAGCGAAGAAATGTTCCACGAAGTCGGAGAAATCGTCCAAAACAAAAAGCATTTGCTTCTCCAACTCAAAGACGGTGTCATCTCTCTTGATGAGGTTCAGCCTGAAGGCAAGAAAGTGATGGCTGGAAACGCCTTCCTCAATGGCGCTCGACTCGTCTTCCCGTGCCACCTCAAATAATTTGATGTCGAAAGAAAAACAATACCTCACGCTCTCAGTCCATGATTTAGTGGACTTTTTGCTGCGTAAAGGCGATATCGACAACCGAGTCTATAACCAAGAGACCATGCTTGTCGGGACGAAGATTCACGCTTCATTTCAGAAAAAGCAGGGGAACGAATAC
>JAFZUD010000049.1 GCA_017618495.1 Bacilli bacterium
GAGTTCGCGGTTTTTGAGGATCTTGTCCTTAACACCAGCGATTTCGGCGTATTTGAAGAAACGGTCCTCATACATGATGTTCTTGAGATTCCAAGGCTTGAACATCAAGTTGTAATGGATGAGGTATGGATCAGGAACTTCTTCCCCTAGAGGCATGACGTTCCATCTATGGTCGATGTAGGTGACTCTATCTTTGCAAAGGTAGTTCAAGACATCCTGGTCCTGAGCGACTTTGAAGGTGACTTTCTTGATAAGGGCGAGGAAGCGTCTTTCTAAGCCAAAGGATCTAAGGGCCTTGAAGTTCATGAGAAGGACACCGGCGTTGAAATACTTTGGATGGTCAACGTCTAAAACTTTCTCAACATAGTTGGAGAATTCCGGGAAGAGCTGGACCGAAGCGTCCGGGATGGCACCGACGAGGTTGTCGCCAAGGTCGGTGAAGTAAAGCTTAGCGACGTCATCGCAAAGAACGATGTCGCTGTCGAGGTATAAACCCTTGCTTAAGGTTGGGAAGAGATCCGGTAAGAATAGGCGGTAATAGGTCGTGATCGTGTAGTAATCGCGGACATCGAGCCTGACCGCCAAAGAGTTGACCTTGACGGAGACGTTGAAGAAAGAAATCGCGATGTTGTCTTTGTGATAGGCCTTGATTGCTTTCTTGCTTTCAAGAGACAAGCCATCATGGATGATGGTGATTTGGTATTTATATTCCGGCGAGGCATGCTCTACGATGCTCGCGAGTGTTGTCGAAAGAAAAGGGATGTAGTTGTCATCAAGTGTGAAGAAGAGGCGGACTACTGCTTTTTTATTATTCATAGAATAATCCTCCTAGGTTGTCGCAACGTAACCAAACTATCCTAGAAAACGCCACTAATCAAGCAAAAGATTATTCTTTTGAATAATTGCCAAAAGAAAACCCCCTCGAAAGGGGGTCTTTTTTATTTAATGGATGTCGATTCCGCCGGGTTATTGACCTTGTTGATGAAGAGAGGGAAGTCGTCCTCAAGACAGATCGCGTAGAACGGACGGTTGACTTCAATTAACATCGGACTCGTTGAAGGCATTGCTCCTGAGCCGCCTCCAGCGACGGTAACGGACTCTCCAAAGATGCCTTTGTCGCAGAATTCAAAGTCCGATGACTGAAGAACGTGGAAGCCAGTCATCTCTCCCATCGGCAACCCTCCGTTAGCCAAGAGTTTTGACCAAAGGAGCTCTTGCCCGCTCATATAGTTAGTAAACGAAGGTGTAAGGTCTATTGAACCAGAACCAAGATGGAAAAATGGGACATAACCATAGGCTGAGCGACGCTGTGGGCTCCTTTTTGTGATTTCGGAATAAGCCTCTCCGAGAGAAACCGCTTCAAGCGACACTCCTTCATCAGGTAAAACAATCATCATTTCTGTGGTGCTGTTTCTAAAAGCAAAGGCAAAGTAGTTGTCACCATCGAAGTATCTTACGGACACTCCAGCGTTGGCTTTTCCAAACAAACCATAATCGACTTGGATGGTTCCATTCTTGGTATGGAAGTTCCTCTTCTCTGTCGTATAAGTGCCCATAGCCAAGTCTTTCATCTTGAGAGCGGCGTAGGTTAAGACACCATCGCCATTCATCGGAACCTGAGGAACAGCGATTTCTAAGCCAATAGCTTGTTCGAAATAGTTCTGGGCTTGTTGGACATAATTGCTGTGGTTTGCAGCGCTTGTGGCGATGTAATTATCTTCGACCGCCTTGCATTTGGCCGGATCGAAGGCGAAGCGTCCGCCAACTTGCTGATGAAGTACAGCGCTATCAAAACGAACCGATTCTACGTATTCACCAGTTGTTCGATTTGTCTGACCATAGGAACAATTCCATTGTTCAAGGAATGTTTTTGTGTCATCTCCCGCATCAACGAGGCCGAAAGCGTCCAAATCAAAGCCATCGGACACAGCCATTAAGGAAGATGCGCAAAGAAGATGGGAGGCTGGCGAAAGAACAAAGTTCTCATTGCTTGGATCTTGGAAGAACGGAATAAGCTTCTCAAGGGATTTTAGGCCGGTTCTGCTGACGATTTTGGTATCTAGAGGTGGGACCATCCTATCATTTTTCGGAGCGAAGACGAAGTTGGTCATCTCTGTACAGTCAGTTCCACTGAATGGGACCGAGGTGCTAGGAGCTTCACTTCTGACAGGGTCGTTACTGCTGCTGCCGTTTCCTGAGCCGATAGGGCCAAGTGCGTTTCCAATCGCATTAGGAACGATGATGGCCGTGGCAACGGAGGCTGCTGCTAAAACAGCACCGGCAGGAACAGCGAACTTAAACCACGATGGGAATCTGCTTTGTTTGATTGGGGTTGGATATGGGTTTGGCACATTTTCCTCAAAGACTTGATCGATGTGCTTTTTCATCTGCTTTTCGAATTTCATGCTGCAAGTCCTTTCTTGAGTTTTTCTTTCGCACTGGCATAGAGCCTTCTGACGCTGGAGACGGAAATGCCCGTTTCAGAAGAGATCTCTTGCCAGGTGTATGAGAAACCGATCTTGTAATAGACGACGATGGTTTCTTTGTTGCTAAGGAGAGGCTCGATGAGCGAAAGGAAGTCATTTGACCTGTCATCATCCGCGTATATTTCATCTAGGACGTCGCTAGAAGGGACGAGGCGGCTTTTCCTTAAGAAGTCGATAGCCTGGTTTCTTGC
>JAFZUD010000050.1 GCA_017618495.1 Bacilli bacterium
GAAGGGAAACGGTCCCCTATCTTGCCTTTCCAGCTTCCGATATGCATCTCATAGATGGACATAGGGGTGTCGAAGTTGCGGGTTCTAGTCTGTAACCATTCTTCGTCATGCCAGGCGAAGTTCTCGATATCGAAGAGACGGGATGCGGTCATTGGGCGCATCTCGCTATAGAAAGCGAAAGGATCGGCCTTGTCGACATAGACGCCTTTGGCGTTCTTGAAATGAAATTTGTAGCCTTGGTAGTTGTATAAAGACGGGATGAAGATCTCCCAGGTTCCTGAATCGTCGATGCGCTTCATCTTGTCGTGGGTGACGTCCCAACCGTTCCAGTCGCCGATGACGGAGACATCCTCTGCGAGCGGGGCGTATAACCTAAAGACAACACCAGTATCGGTGCCTCTTTTCTCGAAGTGAGCGCCGAAGAAACGATAGGCCTCAATGCTTTGTCCCATTAAGAAATCGTAAAGAATTCCGAATGCCATGCTCGTTTCTTCCTTTCTTAAGCCACAATTATAAGTTACAAGTTTCTTTTAGAAAAGAAAAAGACAATTATTTGTTTCCTTTGCCCTTAGGCTTTACTTAGAGTAAAATCTTTCTCGGTTAAAAGAGGTAATTCACTATGTCAAAATGCATGGCAGTCAATGCCGGAAGCTCTTCCATCAAGTACAAACTCTACGAGATGCCAGAAGAGAAAGTTATTTGTTCAGGTTTGGTCGAGAGAATCGGCCACGATGACGGACACTTCGTCATCAAATTCAACGGTGAGAAGAAAGAGGAAGTCCTCCCACTCCCAGATCACTCTGTCGGTGTCGCGCGCATCCTCAAGGCCCTTCTCGAATTCAACATCATCAAGTCCTATGACGAGATCAAGGCCGTCGGCCACCGCGTCGTCCAGGGTGGAAAATACTTCAGCAAATCCGCTTATTTCAATAAGGATACCGAAGAGAAGATCACCAAGCTCATCCCTCTCGATCCTCTCCACGCTCCAGCCCACTTAATGGGTTTCCACGCTTTCAAAGACGCCCTTCCAGAGGCCACTGCCATCGCCGTCTTCGATACTGCTTTCCATCAGAGCATGGAACCAGAAGACTATGTCTTCCCAATCCCATACGAGTACACTGAGAAATACGATTGCCGTAGATACGGTGCTCATGGCACTTCCCATAACTTCATCGCCATCGAAGGCGAGAAATACGTCAAAGACACCAAGGATAAGAGAATCATCTCCTGCCACCTTGGCTCTGGCGCTTCCCTTTGTGCCATCAAGAATGGCAAGTGCGTTGCCACTTCCATGGGCCTCACCCCTCTTGGCGGAATCATGATGGGCACCCGTTCCGGCGACATCGACCCATCCGTCTATTACTATCTTTGCGACGAGGCCAAGCTCCCATATGATGAGGTTTACGATATCCTCAACAAAAAGAGCGGATTCTTAGGCGTCAGCGGCGTTTCCAATGACACCCGTGACGTTGAGGATGCTGCCAGAAAAGGCGATGCAAGAGCTCAGCTTTCCATTGATTTATGGGCCAGAAGAGTCGCTGACTTCATCGGTTCTTACTATGTCCGTCTTGGCGGCGCTGACCTTATCGTCTTCACCGCAGGAGTTGGCGAGAACGCCCCTAAATTCCGTGAGGAAGTCCTTAAGAGAATTGAAGAATCTCTTGCACTTAAGATCGATTACGAGAAGAATAATGAACTTCACGGAAGCGAAGGACTCATCTCCAAGGAAGGCTCCGCCATCAAAGTGGCCGTCATCCCAACCGACGAGGAAGTCATGATCGCCCGTGATTGCATGAAAGCCTTAGAAGGAACCCTCTAATGAAACTTGACCCACTCATCAAAGCCTACGCCCTAGAGCATAAGAAAGAGTTCTCTCTTTTTAAGCAAGCCATCAAAAGGTATGACAGAATTGCGATATTCCGCCATATCAGGCCTGACTTTGACGCGATGGGAACCCAGATGGGTTTATACACTTTCATCAAGGACAACTTCCCAGAGAAGGAAGTCCATTTCCTTGGTGACAACCATGTCAACTACACCCCTCGCATCTTCCCAGAGACCGAGAGGCTGAACGAAAGTTGGTTCAAAGAACCATTCCTCGCCATCGTCTGCGATGTCGGAGACCATGAAAGGATTGCCGATCCTCGTTACAGGTATGCTTCATATATCTGCAAAGTCGACCACCACCCATTCATCAAAGAGATCGCCAAACACCCTATCCTTGATATCAATAAGCCTGCCGCCGCCGAACTCATGTGCGACATCCTCCTTTCTTGGGAGGGAACGCATCTTTCCAAAGAAGCAGCCAGATACCTTTATATAGGTATTGTCGGCGATTCAGGAAGATTCCAATACAGGAACACTTCCGGTCACACCTTCGCCGTTGCCAAAGCCCTCATCGACACTGGCATCGACATCAATTCCATCTACCTTGAGATGTACGAGAGAAGCCTTGAAGACCTTAAGTCCGAGGCCTATATCCTCTCTAACTTCCAGGTTTCCCCTCATGGAGTCGCCTATTATGTCCTTAGCGACGAAACCCTTCATGAGCTTGGAATCACCCGCGAGGAAGGCAAAGACAACGTCAACCTCTTCAGTAACATCGCCGGCGTCAATGCCTGGTGTTCCGTCACCGAGGACAAATCGAGCGTCAAAGACTATTGCTGGAGGGTCTCTATCCGCAGCAAAGCCAAGGATATCTCGAAGGTCGCGAACAAATGGAGAGGCGGAGGCCACGCCCAAGCAAGTGGAGCCAAAGTCAAATCCCTTGATGAGCTCCCACTCC
>JAFZUD010000051.1 GCA_017618495.1 Bacilli bacterium
ACCGATGTTGGTAACTGCGACATCAGCGGTCTTGGTGGTGACGAACCAGGCAAAGCCGGAAACAGCAGTGGCGCCAGCGGTGACGCCGAGGAGTGAGGCTAAGCCGAGAATCATTTTTGATCTATTGGTCATAATCGTAATTTCCTTTCTCGAAGCTTACAAGCAGAAAAGCCCAGCTTCGATTGTCTGGGTTCTGATGGATTTCTTTCTTTACCGTCGGAGTGATCGTCCGACCATCCTTTCCAAGGAACAACGGGCAAGTTGTTTTTGAGCCCTTTTTGAGGACACCATAAGTTTAGATAACGATTGGAATCTTTGCAAGTGCAATACACTCAACAATTTTTAAGAAAGTTTAAAATATTCGATTGTGAGTGGACTTTTCACAACATAGAAAACTTTACATTGCAAGAACGAAACTTTCAAAAGAACCAAATCTGGATCCAAAACCGTATAGAAGTAGGGGTGAATCTTTACAAAAGTGCAGGTCTCAGATCCAGAAGACCCTCTTCTTGCGCGTATGTATATAAATATAAGGATGCGCATGACTATAAATTGTCTAAAGAATATGAAAACGCTTTCAGGATTGTAAAAAAAGTGAGTGCGTCCCCCTTGACAACGTAAAAATCCTTACCTATTATATGCGTGTATAGCAAACCCATGGAAACATGGCGACGCAAAGCTACAGGGCCTCGCAATATATGCGTGGTAGCCAGTTGCCTGGAGTTCAGTACTCTAGATTCAGTGGGCAACTGGGTCGATGAGCGTGAACAATCCAGAATCTTCTGCTCGTGCCCTGGAACGAAAGTGATTCTGATGGTAGGCGAAAGCCTTGTCCCGGCGGCGCAGAGAGAAGTAGCGCCGTTTTTCTTTCGCCATCATTGAACTAAAATACTCTTACATAAAAACCTTTGGTTTTGCTTTGAACAAACAAAGCTAAGAGCCTTTTTCAAGGAGGTTATGGTTTTGGAACAAATAGAGCCTGTTGAGACAGTAACTTTGGATAATGGCAGCGACTCTGCGGTCAAGTTGATCGAGCCAAGAGAGCCTGATTTTCTTAAGCGCAGACGCAGAAGGCGTATCGCCGCCATCATTTTAGGCGTGTCCATCAGCGTTCTCACCGTTCTCATCATCATCGCCCTTTTAGGCCGTAACTTCGGTTCATTCACCGTCAAGCTTGAGCAAGTCAGAAACGAGCTCTCGATCGGTGATTCGCTTACATCCAGTGGCTCAGGCACTGATCTTAAAAACAGAACCACCTACCTGATGGCAGGCGGTTATGAGTGCACCACGCCGATGTGCGCGGACGATCTCCTCGAAGAGGACTTCGTCGATGCCGATGTCGCCGATGAATCCGTCATCCTCGGAAGCCGCAAGAACGCTCCGACCGATGTCGAGAACACCCAAGACTATTCTTTCAAGTACACATTCTACTTGAGGAACTCCTCGCCAAGCGAAATGGCAAAAGCGAATTACTACATCGATTTCTCCTCCATCACCGAACCATCTAACGTGGATGCAAGCTGCTCCATTGAGGATATCGTCAGAGTCAGAGTCTATGACTCTCACTTCGACGAAGAAGAACTCAAGCATG
>JAFZUD010000052.1 GCA_017618495.1 Bacilli bacterium
ATCATTAGGGTTCACACCTTCTTTCTTCAAGAGATATTCGACCTTGCCACATATGGTAAGAGTCTTTCCGCTTCCGGCCCCTGCTACAACAAGAACTGATTTTTCATCAGTCAAAACGGCCTTTCTTTGTTCCTCATCGAGAGAGCGGCCATTAATGTCATCAAATAGTTGGTCTTTTTTGGCCCGCTCAAAGTATTCTTGGTTATGTTTTTTTACAACTTCATCGAGGTTTGTATGTCTATCAAAAGCCTCAGATAAATACTTCTTTAAAGTGATTTTCTCCAGCAAATCGGCACTTTTTGATACGATTTCACGCTTTCTCTCGTGATCTACATATCCATCTTCGGAGAAGGCAAAGAGTTCTCTATGCTGGCAAAGAAGATCGTATTGGCGGCAGACCTCTTCGTAACCTATCCTCACCTCCTCCATACCACTGAAGAAAGAGGAATATGACTCCTCGGTTATTTTGTATTTACCAAGCAAGTCTGCGACTTCAAGGCATTCTGAAAAGAACTCCTTATCAATGTGATTGGGGTTTTTGAGGAATGTTTCTAGGTCCCACCACATGACCGCTTCTCTAATGCGGCCCACTTCTTTATTGTGCTCAGCTACCTTTTCAGAAAAAGCACCATATTTCGCCTTATCTTTTTTGTACTTTTTGGGAGGAAGCAGCGTGATCTCTTCGTAGATGGAAACAATTTTGGGGTCAATCTCTTCGCTGACGATTTCCAAAAAACGGCCTTGCTTCTCAACCTTTCTGAAATACGGCCTGAAAACATTGAGAACTCTGAAATATAGCTTTAGCCGTCCAAAGATATTCAAAGCGAATCACCTCAAGTTACTCGTTTATAATTCCTTTTTTGTAGAACTTGAGCTTTCTAGACATGGATGCGTTGATATCCATGATGTCTTTCTCTTCTAAGCAGATGACGGTGACTTTGAGTTCCTTATACACCTTCATCTTGTAGTTCTTCGATTTGGTGTATTCTTTGTTGCTCTCGTTGTATCCCCAGTATTCGATATAAACATCATCTGGGTCATCTTGATAGCCAGGAAGGCAGAAATCCGGATGGAGGTCATGGTTCTCGTTGGCGTCTATTGGGAGTTTCTTCTCATAGGCGTGAGGGATGCCGTGCTCAAAGAGCCAGTTGTCGATGATCATCTCGGACTTGGATTTGACGACGTGACCATCCGTGCATTTGAAACTACCTTCATATGAATGGTCGAGGATCGTGATGTCCCTGCAGTTATTGATTTGGACTAAGAGCTTCTTGTCAGCATATTTCTTAAAGCAGGAAACGCAGAACAAGAAGCCTGGCTTGGTTTCCTTGCCGCAGGCAATGCATTTGGCAACACCCTTTTGCTCGGCTTGTGGTTTCTGCTCTTTCTTCTCTTCGACGTAGTTCTTGTTAAGGATGGCACCTGTCGCTTTGTCGACAAAGAGGCCTTTGTCGTTGATCTCGATCTTGCCCGCTTTCAATTCGTCAGCGTGTTTGCCACACAAAAGGTCTTTTCGTGCGTTGCCCATATAGACACGGGTCGGTTGCCCGCAGATAGGACACTTCAATTCTTCCTTCATAGCCATAACGCTCCCAGTTGGTTTCCATGGAAAAACTACGTTTCTCCATCGATTAATTCTTTTCTGGAACTATATTAGCAAATTATGAAAGGCAAAGAACACTTTTCCTTTAAGTGCATCCAATAAAAAAGCCCCCTGCTTCTAAGGCAAAGGGCTATTTCATAAAGGTTTTGTGGGGGTTTTTATTCCGCTATCGAGTTGATTGCGCTTAAGAGGGCCGCGCTATCGTAGAAGTCTTCGTAAGCAAAGTCGACGTCTGGTTCAATGCCATGCTCGATTGAGAGGAAATCCTTATCGCCGTTTTCTTTTTCCTCGACGTGCCTCATCGTGTAGGTTGAGCTGATGGTGATTCCTGTGCCGTCGGCTAAGACGAGGGAAAGGATGCTACAGGTTCCACCGCCGGACTTCTTTCCGATGATCTTCCCTAGATTCATGTCCTTGAAGGTGCTGCTCATGAGGTTAGCGGCGCTGAAAGTGTTTATGCCGGTGAGGAGATACCAATCATATTCGTCATATGCATCTTCGTCCTCATAGTCGTCATCCCCATCGATATCGACGACATAGCCATCGATGACATATTCGTTATCCAAGGTGTCATAAGAGGAGGCAGGGATCTTGTCGTCTGTCATGAAGCCAGCGACTCTTTCCATGGCCGCCAAAGAGCCACCGCCATTGAGGCTAAGATCAAGAACGATCTTATTGATTCCCCCATGGTTCTCAATCTGATTCATGCAGTAATGCATGTAGTGATATGAATCATACTTCCAGGCATCATCTTTCACGTTGCCATCTTGGTCGTAGATCTGCGCGATCGTGCCTACGGAGAAAGAGTCTAAGGTGATGATGGCCATATCATCTTCGAACCTCACTTCTTCAGGACTCGTGAGCACCGCGTCCCTTAGTTCTTTCTGAATGGCCCTTCTGCCATAGAACTCACTATAGAAATCACCATAGTCGTCATTCGTGACTTTCGCATGGCTGGTGTCACAGAAGTAGGACGGGAGATCGAGTCTCGTATGAAGCTCGTCCAAT
>JAFZUD010000053.1 GCA_017618495.1 Bacilli bacterium
CCCCAATCGTGAGCATCGTGGAGAAATAAGATGAGCAAAGTAACCATATTACATAGACCTTGCCAGAAGGATGCGGCCAAACGCCCAGAAGTGGAACGCGTTTTCGCTAGTAGAAAAGTGCCTGAAATCCTAAAATCCTTTGCAAAAGGACGTTATTTTTACATCAGAACCTACGGATGTCAGGCTAATATCCGTGACGAAGAGGTCATGGCAGGCTTCCTTACCGAAGCTGGTTTTACCCGTACTTATGAACAGGCTCAGGCCGATGTCGCGATCATTAACACCTGCGCCGTTAGAGAAAACGCCGAAGAGAAGATCTATGGCGAAATCGGCTCCTTCAAAGCTAACCACACCAAGAACAAAGACTTCATGCTCGTCATCGCCGGATGCGTCATGGGTGAAGATGGAGTAGGGGAAAGCTTAATCAACACCTACCCATTCATCAGTCTCGTCATCGGCACCCACGATGTCGCTAAGATCAACGACCTTCTTGCCAAGTATTTGGAAGAAAGGAAATCCATCGTTAACATTCGTTCCTTCTCTTCAGAGATCGTTGAGAATCTTCCGTCCATCCGTCTAAATGACGCCCAGGCTTTCGTCAACATCGCCTACGGCTGCGACAAGTTCTGCACATACTGCATCGTCCCTTTCACGAGAGGAAGAGAAAGAAGCCGTCACGTCGAAGATGTCGTTGCCGAATGCAAGAAGCTTGTCGACGATGGCTACAAACAAATCACCTTGCTTGGCCAGAACGTCAATAGCTACGGTCTCGATTTAAAAGATGGAACTACCTTCGCCCATCTTCTTGAAGAAGTTGCGAAACTCGGTGTTCCTCGCCTTCGTTTCCTCACCTCTTATCCAAGCCAATTCGATGATGAGATGATCGAGACGATGGCCAAATATCCAAACATCGATAAGTGGCTTCACTTCCCAGTTCAAAGCGGTTCTTCTTCTTGTTTAAGAAGAATGGCCAGAAGATACACCAGAGAAGAGTACCTTGAAAGAGTCAGAGCCATCAAAGCCAAGATGCCTGATATCGCTCTTACGACTGACATCATCGTTGGCTTCCCAGGCGAGACCGAGGAAGAATTCGAAGACACCCTCACCCTTGCTAAAGAAGTTGGATATTCCAGCGCATTCACCTTCATCTATTCACCTCGTCCAGGAACTCCTGCCGCCAATATGGAACAGGTTCCTCCAGAGGTCTCTCACGAGAGATTCAATAGACTTAAAGCTTTAGTGGACGAACTCACCGCCGCTCATAGCGACACCATGATCGGAAACACTTATGAAGTCTTGGTTGATGGCCCATCAAAACGTGATTCAAATGTCCTCTCTGGCTATGCCAGAAACGGCAAACTCGTCAACTTCGTCGGCCCAGCCTACTTAACCGGCTGCTTCGTCAAAGTCAAAATCCTTGAGTCACACGTTTACTCACTTAAAGGCGAGATGGTGGAAGACCCTCTCATCGCCAAAGCCCGTGACGTTGCCTTCCATATGGAACACGACGGGTTACTCAAAGAGTACGCGAGGCTAAATGAGGAAATCGCCTCAGACCCAGACATCAAGTCCTTAGGCGAAGAACTCGTCAAAGCGAAGAAAGAACTTGCCTTATCGATGGGCACGGAAAAACATAAAGAGAAGAAGAGCGAATACGAATCAATCTTAGAGAAGATTCATAACCACCCTCTCCTTCAGAATAGAGACTCCCTCCACGACCAAGTGGAAAGCGAGCTCCTAGCAATCAGGGATTCCATAAAATGATCATCGTTCTCACTGGCGCAACCGGAACAGGCAAAAGCGAATTAGCCATCGCCCTTGCCAAGAAGCTAGACGGCGAAATCATCAACGCCGACGCTTTTCAGGTTTACGAAGAGCTTAGCATCTCGACCGCTGCCCCAAGCGAAGAACAGAAGAAGGAAGTCCCTCATCACCTCTATTCATTCGTCCCTCTTACCGAAGGATATGACATCCATCGTTATCAGGAAGACGCGAGAAATACCCTCAAAAAACTAAAAACCCTTGGCAAAACACCTATATTTGTCGGTGGAAGTGGCCTTTATATCCGTGCGGCTTTATTTGACTATGATCTGTCTTTAGACACCTCAAACGTCGATATGTCTAAGTACGATTCTTGGACAAACGAAGCCCTTCACGAAGAGCTCGAGAAGCTTGATCCAACTGAAGCGGAGAAGATCCCTTATCAGAATAGGCAGCGCATGCTTAGAAGCATCATGATTTGCCTTGCCGCTGGAACTAGCAAAACCGAACTCCTTTCCAAACAGAATCACGAACCAATCGAGAAGACCCTTTTCTTCGTTTTAAAGAAAGACAGAGAAGACCTCTATCCTGCTTTAGACAAGCGCGTGGATAAGATGGTTGAGATGGGTTTAGAGAATGAGGTTGTTCCTCTAATTAAGAAATATGGGGAAGACGCTCCAGCGTTCAGAGCCATCGGAGTTAAGGAATTCATTCCTTATGTCGAAGGCAAAGAAGAACTCTCTACCGTCATTGAGAACATTAAATTAGATACCCGTCACTACGTGAAACGTCAAGACACTTTCTTCAGGCACCAATTCCCTGCCATTGAAGTCTCTTCTTTGGAAGATATATTGAAGGTAATCGAGAATGAGCGAGACAATTGATTCAAGAACAACCCTTTTGATTGGCGAAGACGCCGTCAAAACCCTCAAAGAGAAAACCGTCGCCGTTTTTGGTTTAGGCGGAGTAGGGGGAACGGCTTTCGAATCCCTCGTTCGTGCAGGCGTTGGTCATATCTACGCGGTTGACCGCGATGTGGTTGCCGAATCAAATCTCAACCGTCAGCTTCTTTTCACCGCCGATCAGGTCGGCGCTCAAAAAGCGCTTTGCGCTTTCGTGAGAGCCAAACTCATCAGACAAGACGTCGAAGTCATCCCAATGAACTTCTCCGTTTCCGAAGAAACCCTCAAGGACAAAGATTTTGGAAAATGCGAAATCCTCATCGACTGCGTCGACGACATCAAAGCCAAAATCGCCCTCATGAAATATTCGATTGAGAAAAACATCCCTGAGATCATTTGCTTAGGTATGGGAAATCGCCTTGATCCAAGCAAACTCAAGATCGTTAAACTCAACCAAACTTCGGGTGACCCGTTAGCCAGAGCCTTAAGGACTGCGGCCAAGAAAGAAAACCTTCCTCTCGATAGATTCACCTGCGTCATCTCAACGGAAGAACCTCTTGTGAAAACTGCTCACCCATCGTCAATGATGATGGTCCCTTCCGCCAGTGGTCTCCTAATCTCGTTTTATGCAATAAAAAGGTTAGCAAACCTCATGGAGGAGAAACCATGCTAATACCAGAATACGGACTCTTTGATGAAGTCGAACTAAAGAAACCTCATCCTTGCACCACCAGAAGCAAACGTTTCCAGATCGTGCGCGTCGGCGCGGATATCAAGGTAAAGTGTTTAGGATGCGGCAACGTCATCATGATTGACCGCGATAAGTTCAACCAGAGAATCAAGAAAGTCATCGCCCATCACGAAGGCGAGATTAAGTAATTTCCGAAAAATCTTAGAAACCCCTCTATATGAAAAGCGGAGGGGTTTTTTATGTTCCGCTTGGAGAACGTGAGCAAAAGCTATGGCGACTCTCTAGTCTTAGAGAACGTTTCTTTTTCTCTTCCCTCTAAGGGTCTAGTGGCCATCAAAGGAAGAAGCGGATCAGGCAAAAGCACGCTTCTGAACCTGATGTCCCTTATGGAGAAGCCAACCGATGGAAGGATCTTCTATAAGGGTGTGGACACCCTCTCCTTAGAAGAAAAAGATGTAGCGGCATTTAGGTCCTATGAATGCTCCTTCGTATACCAACACTTCAACCTTGAGGAAGAACTAACAGTCTCTCAAAACATAGAGCTTCCTCTCCGTTTAAGAGGTGAGGAAAATCAAGAAATCATTGGCAAAACTCACTTGCTTTTAGAAAAATTCGGGCTTTTTGAGCACAAAAACAAAAAGGCCAAAGTTTTAAGTGGAGGAGAAAAACAACGCGTCGCTTTATGTAGAGCAATCATAACTGAGCCCAATGTTTTGTTCGCTGATGAACCTACCGGAGCCTTAGACAAGAAGAACGAGAAGATTGTCATGGATGAGCTCAAAGAACTCTCCAAAGACATACTCGTCTTGCTTGTCACTCATAACGAAAAGATCGTTGAGGAGTACGCTGACCACATCATCGAACTTAGTGATGGGAGATTGATCTCAAAGCCTCTTCATTTTCCTGATCCAGAAGATAGGCTCGTCCTGAGAAAGAAGAAATCGAATTATGGGTTCCTTTCTTCTTTCTTGGGCCACAACTACAAAGGCAACAAACTGAAGAACGCTTTGTCGCTTGTGGTAGGGGCAATAGGTTATGCGGTTCTTCTCCTGTCGCTAGGTTATTACTCTGGTTCCCAAACAAAGTTAGATGAGGAACGCTCAGCGTCGCTTCTATATACGGTCGCTAATGTTTCAAAGAAAACCACATATGCAATAGAAGGCTCACCCTTGAGTCTTAGCAGAACCTTAAGGCCAACCAAGAGAGAGGTGACGGAAGCTTTTAAAGGACTCGATGTCGTCATAGGGAACGATTATTCATTCTTCCTCCCAACCTATAACGCCTACGAGTCCAATGGCTTCCCGAAAGACCCAGTCGCCTTTTGTCCGATAAACGACCTCAGTCTTAAGGACCGTGAGAAGTCTTTCCTCGTCGAAGGAAAAGTACCAACTGGCGAAAGCATGAGCTTTGCTCTCGTGAATGAGGAATTCGAAAAGAATCTCGGCGAGAAAGCGCTCGATAAGATTCTCTCCATAAAAAGCACAACGAAAGTGAGCGAAGGGAATGAGACGGATGAAGTTGATCTCTCGTTTAATTTCCGGGTAGTGGGAGTGGTCCACGAATTCCCGTTCCTTAATGTTCCAAGGGTCTATTATTCGTACCCTGCTCTGTCGAAAGAGATGGCGAGGATAAAGCTTCCCAACATTTCAAAAGCCAGGGGTGAGCCTGTAAGCGTCGCTTCCTTCGTAAACGAAGCGTCTTCGTCATCAGAATATTCAGGGTATTCGTACCTAACCTTTTTCAAAGAAAAAGATATGAGGAGGATAGAGGAGACAGGGATGAAGTTTGGGGATCTCTCTTTGATGAGTGACCCTCTTGTGATCAATCAGTCATTTATGGCTCTAACTGATGCGTTCGCAGGATGCTTAATACCTTTTATGGTCATTGAGGTCTTAGGTGTCGCCTTCATCCTCGGCTCCCTCTCATATTCCTCTTTCATGGAAAGGAGGAAACAAGCGGCCATCCTCTCGGCTCTCGGCGCTAGTGAGAATGACCGCTCCTTCCTCTATGAGGGAGAAGGTTTCCTCAATGCTTTCCTGGCTTCAATCATCGCTTTGGTAATTTCTTTTCCTCTGGAAAAGCTTCTTTCGTTTTATCTTGAAACCCAAACAGGAATGGATTCATTAATTCAGATTCCCTATTTCTCTTATCTCGGTTTGGCTTTCTTGCCTGTCATTGGGATTGTTGTGTTTTCGCTTATCGTCGCCCTCTTCAGTTCTTCCCTTCCTTTGAGCTTTGTTTCTAAGAGGCCTCTCGTAGAGGAGCTAAGAGACGAATGAACGCCTTAACGATCAAACACCTAAACAAGAGCTTCGGAGAAAGAACGATCTTCAAAGATGTTTCCTTCTCCCTTCCTGAGAAAGGTCTTTTTGTTGTGGTCGGTGTTTCTGGAAGCGGCAAAAGCACCCTCCTCGAAATAGTCGCTGGGCTTGATACGAAATACGGTGGGGAAGTACTGACCTTAGGCAAAGAACTCAGCCATATGAAAGAAAGGGATATCTCCGATTTTCGCCTTTCAAAAATCGGTTTTATCCGGCAAAACTATGATCTTTTGGGTTTAGAGAGCGTTTTTGATAACGTCGCTTTGCCCTTAAGAGGAAGCAGATTAGATTCAAAAACGATCAAGCAGAAAGTTAAGGAAGCTCTCTATAACTGCAACCTCATAGACAAAGAAAAACAAATGGTCAGCACCTTGTCCGGTGGCGAAAAACAAAGAGTCGCTTTAGCTAGGGCGCTAGTGAACAACCCAAGCATCGTTTTAGCGGACGAACCGACCGGCGCTCTCGATGAAAAGAACGCGGAAATCATTTATGGGCTTCTTTCAAAGATTTCTAAGACCAGGTTGGTGCTTCTGGTCTCCCATGACCTTGAGAGGAGCAAGAGATATAGCGACGCTCTATTGTTCCTTGAGGATGGTTCAATCCGATTCGAGAAGACTTTGTCTTCTGCAAGTGAAACTTATCTCTCAGCAAACCTTGAGAAAGAGAACAAACCTCATTTCCCTTTCTCTTGTTGGTTGCGTCACGGGTATCACCTTTTGAAAGCCAAGAAAGGAAGGACGATCTTCTCTGCTCTCATAATCGTCTTCTCTTTGGTGTCTTTAGGTTTATCGATTTATGTCTCGAGAGATTTGGAAGGAGAACTGACCAAGGCCTTTTCATCTTTAACCGGCGATGATGTGGTGGTGGTTGAGAAAGCAGGCTCCGCCCCATCCTTTGGGAGAGTGGTTTCCGCCAACGAAGAAGAAGTCATAGACCTTGCAAAGAAGAACTCTCAGTACGTAGAAGGCTATGGGGTTTCTTACATAACCCCTTTTGAGAGCTATTTCCCAAACGCGAACCATCTATATTTCTCCTCTTATGGCAAAGCCATAGACATCCCTTCGATGTCGGTTAGATCGATTAATGATTTCTTGTGGCTTGAGGACTATAAAGACCAGACTTTCTATCCTTCTTTGCCTAGTGTTCTAGAACAAGATCAGATAGTTCTCGCTCTTCCATATTCGGCGATGATCAAGGTCTGCGAAGGACTTCAAA
Organism: Bacilli bacterium; assembly: GCA_017618495.1. GTDB lineage: Bacteria > Bacillota_I > Bacilli_A > RFN20 > CAG-826 > UBA4951. Next base: position 6,891 of record JAFZUD010000053.1, read on the forward strand.
TACTTAGGGACTATGAGACGCTTGGAAGGTCGCTTATGAATCAACCGCTCGACCTATTCTTGGAGGTCGCTAACGATGATTGGGGATATGCCGACACCCAGTATTTCAAAGTAGTCTCAGTTACAGAAGGAAGTGCTCCAACCATTCTTCATTACGACCATAAATGGAACGAATACATCCTCGAGGAGAAGATGAGGTTTCCTAGCGACAATGAGGAAAATCACACTAAGCCCTGGATCCTAAATAAGGCATGTTTTCTACAATTAAATGATGATTTGCAGGGATTTTTTGAAAAATCGAGAAAGGAAAAAGACTCACACTATGTCTACGAAAGAACGAGCTACACCTACGATCAGACACATAACAGGAAAGGTTTTGTTTCAGATCTTAAGCGCTATTACGTCTATGTCTCTGACGCTGATTATCTTTCTCCGAAAAAGATGGAGGAAATAGGAAATCACGAATGCTTTTGCTCCAAAGAAATCTACGGTGAGAATTCGTATTCTTTCTATCCGGATTCTTTGGCCTGCGGCTTTACGAGCCCGTTTTTCCTTGGCTCATCAAGGAGCGATGTCGAAATGGCGAGCGACGCTCTAACAAGAGTACTCAGAGTCGACGCTATGAGCGACGTCAAACTCCCATCGACCGTGGTCATGGGCAGCGTCATGAAACCGAGGAATACCGCCTTAACCTTCTCAAGCGATTTTTCTGGTCTTATCGAAGGGAGAATCCCAGGTAATTCAAACGAGATTTGTATCAGTAGTGGCCTTGAGGCCAAACTCGGTGAAAATGAGAGACTTTACTGTGCTGGTATGGTTGAGAGTTCAATCTCAGGAGAATACCTCAACAGGGATTACCGCATTGGGGAACTAAAAGTTGTTGGAGTAGTGGAGAATGACCTCGATGTCTTATATGGCACCGAGTATTGGTGTGTCGATTATTGGAGAGATGTATTCGGAATGAGCTCCTTTCTACTTGGTCCTGCCAAAGCGGTCTTCAGACTCAAGAAGGGTTATGATGGGGAAGAAGTCACAAAGATTTTGGGTGCCCAATACCCCGCCTATCGGTTCGTCGATCCCTCGAAAGCGGTCAAAGAATCAGTCGATTCTGTAATAACGTATGTGAAACTCGCCTTAGAAATCGCCAGTGTGGCCACTTTGATCACCGCGGGCTTCCTTCTCCTTGTCGTCGCTTTGCTGACAGGTCTAGAAAACAAGCATGAAGGAAAGCTGCTCCACACTCTCGGGATTAAGCGAGAAGAGATTTTTGAGAGCTATGGCGCCAGCCTCCTCATCGTAACAATTTATTCGATAATCACTGCGGTTATCTCTCTTTTCACACTTGAAGTAGCAGTGGACTCCGTCATCAAAGAAAGTTTCTCTTCGTCCGCTCCATTCCGCCCTGATTTCGTGCCACCTCTAGTGACCGTTGTCCTTGGTCTAATTGGCCTTGTTGTTGCCTTGCTCTTCATTCGTGTTTGGGTGAAGAAGAGAAATTTTTTGAGAGAAGAGGAAAAAACTTAGGTTTTGCTATATCTTTTTGTGGGTGATAAATGATATATTTATCTCAGCAATTTTTCATACATTGCAAAAGAAAGGATGTTATGAAGGGATCTGTAAAGATGTTCAACAAGGAAAAGGGTTTTGGTTTTATCCGTGCCGAGGATAACCAGGATTACTTCTTCCACTACAGTTCCATCATTAGCGAAGAACGCTACAAGAGCCTTGACCAGGGCGACAATGTTGAGTTCGAAGTCGACGAGAATAACGCTCGTGGTCTCCGCGCTAAAGATGTGAAAAAAGTTCAGTAGTTCGTTGTAAATATATATTTGTTCACAAAAGCCTCTTCATAGTGAGAGGCTTTTCTTTAGGTTTTATCGAAGAAAATTGAAATACTATTTTCTTTTGTTCAAATCAAAATGAGTTAGAGATATAATCTCTACGCAACATAGGATTAGAAGTTGTTTATGGCATTAAAAGCAGGTATCGTCGGCCTCCCAAACGTAGGCAAATCAACACTCTTCAACGCGATTACGAATTCGCACGTTTTAGCGGAGAACTACCCATTCGCGACCATCAACCCAAACACTGGGGTTGTTTTGGTTCCAGATGAGAGGCTCGATTATCTCACCAAAGTCTTCAACCCAAAGAAGAAGATCAACGCCACCTTCGATTTCTATGACATCGCAGGTTTGGTCAAAGGCGCCTCCAAAGGAGAAGGCCTTGGCAACCAGTTCCTTGCCGCCATCCGTGAATGCGACGCCATCGTCGAAGTCGTCCGTTGCTTCGATAACGCTGCCGTCCTTCGTTACAACGAAGAACCAGTCGACCCAGCCAACGATATCGACGTTATCAATCTTGAGCTTTCGATGGCCGATCTTGATACGGTCAATAACCGCATCGGCAAGATGGAATCCAAAGCCAGAATCACAAAAGATAAGCAGGCTCTCTACGAGATGCCAATCTTAACCGCCATCAAAGCTGTTCTCGAAGAAGGCAAATCCGCGAGAACCGTCAAAGGCTTAACGAGCGATCAACTTGAATATGCGAAGAAGAATTTCTTCCTTCTTTCGCTCAAACCAATTCTTTACGTCGCTAACGTCGCCGACAGCGATTACGCTGATCTCGACAACTGCGCTTACTATCAAACCGTCAAAGCCATCGCCGCCCAAGAGAATGCAGAATGCATTCCACTCTCCTGCGGCATCGAATATGAGATCTCTCAGCTCTCTAGCGAAGAGGAGAAGAAAGAATTCCTCGAAAGCATTGGAGCGACCGAATCCGGCTTAGACAAACTCGTCAAAGCTTCCTACAAACTTCTCAATCTCTCAACGTTCTTAACCTGTGGAACCGATGAGTGCCGTGCCTGGACTTTCAGAAACGGCATGACCGCGCCTCAATGCGCTGGCATCATCCATAGCGATTTCGAGAAAGGCTTCATCAAAGCCGAGGTTTATAAATTCGAGGATTTCAAAACCTACGGCAGCGAGTTAGCCGTCAAAGAAGCAGGAAAGCTTCGCTTCGAAGGAAAGGACTACGTGATGCAAGACGGCGATGTCGTCTTCTTCCGTTTCAACGTATGAGCTACAGAATCGGACATGGCGAAGACATACACGCTCTCGTCGAAGGATGTAAACTCATCCTTGGCGGAGTGACGACCCCATTCGAGAAAGGTCTTCTCGGACATAGCGATGCGGATGTCGTCTATCACGCGTTAAGCGATGCGCTCCTAGGCGCGATCGCCGGCGGTGACATCGGCCAGCTCTTCCCAACAAACGACCCTCGATATGACGACCTCGATTCCTCGATTATCGTTAAGAAGTGCTTCTCCCTTGTCAAAGACAAAGGATACAAAATCGGAAACGTCGATATCTCTATCGCCGCTGAGAAACCTCACCTCATGAAGTACCTCGACGAGATGAGAAAGAACATCGCGGAACTTCTTGAGACCAGCATCGAGAACGTTTCCCTCAAAGCCATGACCAACGAAGGCTTTGACGCAGTAGGGGAAGGCAAAGCCATCAGGGCTACCGCCATCGCCCTCATCGAAAAGGAGTGAACAATGACCAACGAAGAACAACTGAAAGCCATAATCGCCGAAGCTCTCAATAAGCTCGGTGCCTCTTGCTCCGCTAACGAAGTCATCGTTACCCCTAGCAAAGACCTCGCCCATGGCGATTATGCCTGCAATTCCGCCCTCAAATATTCAAAAATCCTTGGCAAAAAGCCACTCGAACTTGCCGAAGAGATCAAATCCAGCATCTCTAGCGAACTCGTTGACCACATCGAAATCGCCGGTCCTGGATTCATCAATTTCTTCCTCAAGAAGGAATCTCTTTCCTCCGTCGTCAAAACCATCCTTGAGCAGGGTGATCACTTCGGCGATGGCAAAACCAAGAACCAGAAAATCGACGTTGAGTTCGTCAGCGCCAACCCAACCGGTGACCTCCACTTAGGCCACACCAGAGGCGCGGCTCTTGGCGACAGCGTCTGCAACATCCTCGCCAAAGCCGGATACGAAGTTACCCGTGAATACTATCTCAACAACTGCGGCAACCAAGTCGAGCACCTTGGCCACTCCGTGAGAGCCCGTTACCATGAGCTCTTCGGCGAGCCTCTTGACCTTGGTGATGATGACTACCACGGCGTAGACCTCATCAAGATTGCCGAAGGCATCAAAGAGCAGTATGGCGACAAATGGTTGAAGGACACCAAAGAATCCCATGACTTCTTCATCGAGCATGGCATCGAAGTCGAGCTTGGCAAGATCATGAAGGATCTCAGTGACTTCGGAGTCCATTTCGACAAAATCAGCAAAGAATCCGATATCCGCGCTGGCTCAACCATTCCTGACACAATCGAATTCCTTAAAGGAAAAGGTTATGTCTACGAAAGCGAAGGAGCCACATATCTAAGAACCAGCGACTTCCTTGATGACAAGGATCGTCCAATCATCAAGAAGGATGGTTGCTACACATACTTCTTACCAGACGTTTGCTACCACTACGAGAAGATGAACCGTGGCTTCGACCAGCTCATCGTCATGCTTGGCGCTGACCACTTCGGTTACATCAACCGTATGAAGAGCGCACTCATGATGAAAGGCTATTCACCAGACGCCTATGAAGCCGACATCTACCAGATCGTCCGCGTCTACAAAGACGGGGAAGAGGTCAAGATGTCCAAGCGTACTGGCAAAGCCATCACCCATAGGGAACTCGTCGCTGAGGTCGGCAAGGATGCCGTTAGGTATTTCTTCGCTGAAAGAAACGGCGACACCCACCTCGACTTCGACCTCAATTTGGCTACCAGCCACAGCAAAGACAATCCAGTCTATTATGCCCAATACGCCCATGCGCGCTGCACTTCGCTCCTCGAAATGGGAAAAGACATGATTGATGATTCGGTGTCTCCAGTCTTGGCAAGCGCCAAAGAAGGTGATATTTTGAAGCAACTCGCCCAATTTCCTAGTATGATAGAGGCTGCGGCGAACGCTAGAGCACCTTATAAGGTTGCCAACTACATTCAGAAATTGGCTCAGCTGATTCATGAATACTATGCCGCGACGAAGATCATCGATCGCGATGACAAGGTGAGCACTGCCTCGAGGTTATCCCTCATCAAGGCTTGCCGCATTGTCATAAGAAATGCCCTCGCTCTCTTGGGTGTCAGCGCCCCTGATAAAATGTAATTAAGGAGAAACAAAGATGAAGAAAAACAAAAGCATGCGCGATTGCGCCTATGACGAACTTACTACCGCCTCCCGCTCCCTTCCATTTGCCGAACTCTATGGTTTAGTTGCCACTGACCTTGAGATGACCGAAGAAGAGAAAGCCGCCCATATCGGCGCCTTATATACCGACCTCACCCTCGATGGCCGTTTCGTCACCCTCGATGGCAATGTCTGGGATCTCCGTTCCCGCCACACCTACGATAAGGTCCACATCTCCGCTGCTGATCTTTATGATCAGGCCGAAGCTGAAGAAGCCGCTATCGACCCAGAGGAAAACGATGGCGAAGAGCTCACCGAACAGACTTCCGAAGAAGGCGAAGAAGGCGAAGGAAACGAAGAAGAAGAGAACAGCGGTGCCGCTGCTTCCCTCGAGTCCTTTGGCATCAACGACTAACACTTTATCCGACAAAAACAGCTGGTCCAGAAATTGGTCCAGCTTTTTTCATTTTTTCTCTAGTAGAAAATTAGAGAAGAGTGTAAACTTTTTTTGGAGGTAATACATAGCATGAATGACTTCATCAAAGCGATGGAGAAGCTTCCTTTCATCGTCAAGCTTATTCTTTGCATCCCTGTTTTAGACATCATCTGGTCTATCTGGAAACTTTGCAAAGGTATCAAGTCTGGCAACATCGTCATGATCATCCTTGGCATCCTCACCATTATCCCAGGTGCCGCGATCATGTGGCTTCTTGACATCATTTGCGTCCTTCTCAGTGGCCGCCCATTCTGGTTCAAAGACTAGTCCAAAATTTGGAATTAAGCCTCCCTCGTGGAGGCTTTTTTCTTATCTAAGGGAGTATAATGTTTGGTATGTGGGAAAAAGAACTCGAAGAAATGAAGAAGGCCGCTCTCCTAGCGGAAACGAAGATTCTCGAAATCTATCATTCTTCTTTCAAAGTGGAAACCAAATCCGATGACTCTCCAGTCACCGAAGCGGATAAGTCCGCGGACAAAATAATCAAAGATTATCTGCAAAGCAAATTCCCTGATTACGCCTTCCTCACCGAAGAAAGCGTCGATACCAAAGAAAGACTCCATAAGGACTTTGTCTTCATCATCGATCCAGTTGATGGAACGGTTGAGTTTGTGAACAAGACCGGCGGTTTCAGCACGAACATCGCCTTATGCTATAAGCACGAGATTGTGGCAGGGGTCATCAACATCCCTCTAGAGAAAACGACCTACTTCGCGACCAGAGGCGGTGGCGCATGGACAGAAGAAAGAG
>JAFZUD010000005.1 GCA_017618495.1 Bacilli bacterium
AAGATGAGAGGAAATAAAGCATGCATATCGTAATCGCTAACGGCGACTCAGATGCCGCCTACATCATCGACATGTTCAACACCAAGGAAAACCGCCTCACCGTCATAAACGGAAACGAAGCGGTGGCCCAGACCATCATGGAAAGAAAGCATGTGGCCGTCACGATCGGCGACCCATGGCATAACACCATCCTTGAGGCCGCTCGCGTCTATGACGCCGATATTTTCATCTCCCTTTGCAAAAAGGACACCGATAACTTCGCTTCCTGCGTCATGGCCAAACGCAACTTCCACGTCAAGAAGTGCATCTGCGCCGTCTCAAACCCTTCAAACGTTGACCTTTATAAGAAACTTGGCATCGACGTCGTCATCTCTTCGACCTACCTCCTTGCCAAATCGATCAAGAACGAATCGAACGCGGAATCCCTCATCAAATCTCTATCTCTCGACAACGAGAAGATCGTCATGATCGAGGCCACTCTTCTTCCAAAGTATTGGATTTGCGACCAAGCCATCAAGGATATGGGCTTCCCGAAGAACGCTTCGATCGCCTACGTCGTCCGTAACTACAACTTCATCATTCCTAACGGCGACCTCGTCCTCCGTCCTATGGACACCCTCGTCGTCGCCTGCGCCAAAGAGAACGAAGTGGAGATCCTTCGCTTCCTCAAGAGGCAGAAGTCCACAGCTGAGGAATTAACCGCCCCAGCTCCAACCGAAGCCCCTGTAGAGAAGAAATCCCGTAGAAAGAAAAAGCAAGATTAAGGCACCTATATGAAAAAAGCACCGGCAAAAGGATTCCGACTGATATTCGGTTATCTTGGCCTTTTCCTCGCGTTTGAGGGAATCGTCATCCTTTTCCCGTTGCTTACCCTCGTTTTCTATCCAGGTGAGTGGAAGGTCCTTCTCGACTTCATCATCCCTGCCGTTTTCGATATCGGAATCGGCATCCTTCTTTATAAGCTTCTTGTCTCTGGAAGAGAAAAGATGCGTTTCAAGCCGAAAGAAGACGCCGTTCTTCTTGTCCTTATTTGGGTAGGCGCCATCCTTTCTGGCGCTTTGCCGTTCTTCTTATCGCAATTTTCTTGGCTCAACTTCGGTGACGCAGAGGCTTCACTCGGCATGTCATTCTCCGAATCCTTCTTTGAAGCAACATCGGGATTCACGACCACAGGCCTCACCCTTTTCCCGCAGAAAGCCTATCTCGATGGTGTCGTCTCTAGCCCGTTAGGAGTCGATTCCTGCTCAGGATACGGGTACGCGCACGTGTTCCTTTTCCATCGTGCTTTCATGCAGTTCATCGGCGGTGTCGGACTTGTCCTTCTCGTCACTTCCATCATCGCTTCAAGACAGAACTTCAAACTTTATTTCGCTGAAGGCCATAACGATCAGATTGTCCCTAACTTAGCCAAGTCCGCGAAGATCATCTTCTTCGTTTACACTGGTTGGGTCGTAGCCGGTTCCCTTGGTTATGGCTTGCTGGTATGCCTCCATTTGAGGCAGTTTGCACATCCATGGGTTGCTTAGCCACTGGCGGTTTCTCCACGAGAGCGGAATCCATCTATTTCTTCAGCAAGATGATGCCGCAAGGGGAGATATCGAACCTTTCATATACCGTGAATAGCGGTATCGGCATCGAAGCCATCTCCTGCGTCCTCATGCTTGCTGGCGCGACTAGCCTTGTCCTCCATACTTTTGCCTTAAGAGGCAAGTTCAAAGAGTTCTTTGGCGATATTGAAACCGTCTTCGCTTTGTCTTTGTTCGTTATCGGCGTCGCTGTCTGCACTCTCTCGATTACCTATTTATATGAAGATGGCACGGGACTCGATTTCCTCTCCTCGCTTAGATATGGAACGTACTTCACCATCTCTTCGATGACCACCTCGGGATTCGCGAACTTCCCATCGATCTTCAAGCTTGGGCCAGTCTGTTTCTTCATGGGCTGGATTCTCATGACCATCGGCGGTGGCATGGGTTCCACTTCCGGAGGCCTCAAGCAGTACCGCGTAGGCATCCTTGGCAAAGAATTCTATTGGTTCCTTAGATATCACGACACTTCTGATAGAACGATCTCGCCTCGTGTCGTCAGGCGTCTAGGCGTCGTCAAAGAAGTCGACGAAAGCGCAGTTAAGGAAGCGAGGAACTACACCCTTCTCGTTCTTGTCGTGTTCGCGGTTGGCTCCTTGTCCTTGATGTTCCTTCCGAAACTCCCTGATTTGTCGCAGGGCGAATGGTTCCAGCGTTGCTTCTATGAGCTTATGAACGGATTCACCTCGAACGGTGTTTCCATGATGGATTACGTTGGCTATAAAGCTGCGCATCCTCTTGCCTATAGAGGCTTCATTTGGATTCTCACTTCCGCGATGTTCTTCGGACGTCTTGAGATTCTCCCGATAATCTTCGCTTTATGGAGAATCTTCATCGATCCTATCCGTGAGATGAGGCTAAACGCCAAAAAAGCTCATCCTTCCTTAGAATAATCATTCTTCCTTCTTGTAGCCCCTCTTTGTGGGGGTTATAATAACGCTCGCCTGAATTCGGGCCGTAGGGGCGTGGTTCAGTGGTAGAACAGAGGTCTCCAAAACCTTTGATGAGGGTTCGATTCCTTCCGCCCCTGCCAAAACACATTTAAAGACCTTCGGGTCTTTTTTTGTTTCGCAGGGGGTTTACTAAGCGAACGAGATAATACCTTTTCCTTTTTTGTGCTTTTTTGAGCAGAGCATAGTGTTTGACCCCACCATCTTTTCTAGTTATCATGAGGACGATCAGGAAAAATAGCATAGAAAAGGCGAAACACTTTTCTTTTCATGTCTTGAAAACAGGAGGTTTTTTATGGCAAACAAATATGATGACACACGCCGAGGAAGCGATACACCAGCGAAGGTCGGCGCAATCATAAACACAGTGGCAGGACTTCTCATTGGTCCAGTTTTTGGCATTGTAGGAGGACAGTTATCCGATGGTCTTCCCATGTATTTACAAGTAATCGTTTCGATTTTAATTGTTGGCGTTTTATTTGAAGCGGTCATGGGGTGGATAATCTATTTACGTTGGATGAAAACATCGGCCACTTGGCCATATATGTGGTTAAGGGTGATGGGTTTTATACCGTTTGGTTTTATCACTTACCTTATCGCCGCTAAAGAGTGGCAAATAAGTTATCGTTTCCACTACCAAGGCGGTAGAGAAAAGCTTGATGCAAGAATTAAGGCTTTTAAAGCAAAACAAGCCGCTGAAGAGGAGGAGAGAAAACGTAAAGAAGCTGCTTTTAGAGCGACTCCTGAAGGACGGAAACTCACCGAGAGAGAAGATCAAATTAGGTATTTCTCTTATGCTGTAAAAGATTTATGCGAAAATGGACATTGGGATTATGGAAAAAACGTATCTTCAAACCCAGCTACTTTTGACCTAACATTCAGGGATGTTGATTTAGATGAAAAAGCAGGAACAGTCTTTATTTATTTTGAATCAAAAATTAACTTGTACGTCACAATCGATCCAGATATTGTCAAAGAATCATTTGACTATCGAACCAGGGTTGAGCTTGACTGCAAATCCTTCTGTAAAGGGCGAGCAACGAAATTCGCTTCACGTGTTCGCAATGAGATTCTAGCAAAGTATCAAAAAGGCTCTGCTGGAGATTATTTTTCGCGGTTCCAAAAAGTGGAAAGCATCATCAAGTTTAACGTCAAAAAATAGTTTGCAGGAAGGCGGACTATAGGAAAAAGTACATGTGCAAGTATGCACACACTGGTTCAGCCGGCAAAACCTATACGGTTGATTGCTAGAATTTTTACGCAATCATTTCGGTAGGGCATTGGGTGAAATCAAAAGAGGCTTTTTAGCCGGTTTTTAGCCGGCTGGATTTACGAACAACAAAAATGCTAACATTGTTGAGCAGTTTTTTATTTTTCATCCGTCACATTTGGCGAGAGGCATAAATGAGCATTTTAAGAAGCACGGCCCTCGGATTCATTGCCGGGGAAGAAAGCGCGACTGAGAAGGTGTACCTCGAGTACAAGAACCTGATGTTTTTCGTCATCGCATCTTATGTCTCTTCCAAAAGCGATATCGACGACATCCTAAGCGACTCCTTCCTCAAGGCGATCGAGAAAAGGGATCAGATCAAGGAACCGAATCACCTTAAGGCCTTCCTTGTCTCGGTTGCAAGAAACCAGGCCCTCGACTTCTTGAGGAAAAGCCGCCTCGTCCCTTCTAGCGACGTCCTAGATGAGATTTATGGGGACGATGACAGGTCCAATGACTTCCTTTCGCTCATTGAGCCTTTGCTCTCCAACAAAGAAACTATCGTCGTCTATTACAAGATCGGTTTCTCCTACACCTGGCAAGAGATCTCCGAAGAAACGGGTATTTCCGTCTCTAGCGTGAGGAGGCTCTATGCCAGCGCGAAAGAAAAACTCAAGAAAGGACTTGCAGCATGAAAT
>JAFZUD010000054.1 GCA_017618495.1 Bacilli bacterium
CTTACAAGGAAGAAGTAAAAGTCATATCAACCGAAAAGTAAAAAACCCCATTTTTGCAGGGGTTATTTCGTTTTTTTCTTCTGACGAGGGAAGTGTTCTGAGTACTCCTTCAACATCGCTTTCTTCGAAACGTGAGTGTAAATCTGAGTCGTATCAAGGGACTCATGACCGAGGAGTTCTTGAATGAGTCGGAGGTCCGCTCCATTGTCCAAAAGATGGGTAGCAAAGCTATGCCTCATCTCATGTGGATGGAGACCATAACGGCATCCTGTTTTGATCTCGACCTGCTTGAGGATATATTCCAAACCTCTGACTGTGAGGTTCTCCCCTTTTCCTGAAAGGAAGAAGGATTCTTGGGACTTGTTGCTGTTTCTAAGTGAGGCAAGGACAGGCCTAGATTTCTCGGCGTATTTCCTCATGGCCATCTCAGCGGTTCTTCCAAAAGGAACGATTCTCTCTTTCTTGCCTTTGCCATATACCTTGATGGTCCTCGAACGATAATCGATCTCCCTCATCTTGATGTTGATGAGTTCACTGGCACGGACACCGGAGGCATACATGAGTTCGAGTATTGCTTGGTCGCGAAGCATGAAGTCGTCGGTTCTTTTGGCGTTTTCTTTCAGAAGCTCGTTGACTTGCTCAACCGTTAAGGTGTCAGGGTAACGGACTCCCTTCTTTGGCGCGGTGACCTGAAGGAATGGGTTAACGACAACATATTGTTGATGTGCTAGATAATCATAGAAACGACGAAGGGCGGTTATCCTTCTTTGGCAGGATCTGGCTGAGACTCCCCTACCGAGTTCTTCGCTAAGGAAGTTACGGATGTTTACTTTAGTAACGGCATCGAAAAGAAGGCCTTCTTTGTTAAGGTAGACGAAAAAGGAATCGATGTCTCTTTGATAAGAATCGAGGGTGTGTTCGCTATAGAGTTTGGCTTTAAGAAAATCTAAGTATTCTTTCTCAACCTTATTCATTGGCGTCTCTCCAATAAGATTCTATCTCTTGGAGGGCCTTTGAAATAGCCTGTTCGCGTTTTTCTTTCGCGCTGTCTGGAACAATTGCCCAGTTGGCGTTCATCGGTTCGAATTTGTTGCTTGCCGCATGAAGGATGTAATCAAGCAAAGATCCGATGACAGAACATCTTGGAGCTTGGTTGAAGGCTTTGCCTTCTTCCTTTCTCCAAAGGTTGATGGCAGCGATGATTCCAGTAGCCGCGCTTTCGACATAACCTTCTACGCCAGAAAGCTGACCGGCGATATAGACGTTTGGAGAGTTTTTCAAAGAAAGGTCTTCGTTCAAGGCTTTTGGAGCGTTGATGTATGAGTTTCTGTGCATAAGACCATAACGGAGGAACTCCGCATGCTCTAAGCCAGGGATCATCTGGAAGACTCTCTTCTGCTCTGGGTATGTGAGGTTGGTTTGGAAACCGACGAGGTTATAGTAATCACCGAGTTTGGTGTCTTGCCTAAGCTGGGCGATCGCATAAGCCCTAGGATGCTCTTCGGTCCATAAACCAAAAGGTTTAAGAGGTCCATGCCTAAGGGTTTCGAAACCACGACTGGCAATGACCTCGATTGGCAAGCAGCCTTCGAAATAACGGGTGTCGAATTCGTGAACCAAGGCTTTCTTGGCGTTCACAAGCTCATTAACGAAGTTGGTGTATTCCTCTTTCGAGAAACCACAGTTGATGTAGGCTCCATCATCTTGCTCAAATCTTGATTTGAAATAGGCTTTGGTGAAATCGATTGAATCCTTTTTGATGATCGGTGCGGAAGCGTCAAAGAAGGAGAGGTTCTTCTCTCCTATCACTTCGCCCAAAACGTTCATGAGAGACTCGCTTGTAAGAGGTCCTGTGGCGATGATTGTTGGGCCTTTAGGAAGCTCGGTGATTTCCTCTCTATGAAGGACCAAATTTGGAAAAGAGGTCAGTTTTGCAGTGATTTTTGAAGCAAATATGTCACGATCGACGGCTAAAGCATTGCCTCCAGGGACCCTTGCGATCTCCGCGGCTTCCATGGTGATTGAGTCCATTTTGCGCATCTCTTCTTTGAGAAGACCGCACGCATTATCAAGGCGATCGCTCTTAAGGGAATTGGAACAAACGAGCTCGCCGAAAGCGTCTGTCGTATGAGCTCCGTCATCAACTAAAGGACGCCTCTCATAGAGGTGAACTTTATAACCCTTCTTTAATAAGAAGAAGGCGGCCTCGCTACCCGCAAGACCTGCCCCCACAATAGTTACTTCTTTCATTTCTTCTTCTCGGTCAACCATTCATGGTGACGGCATTTCGGGAAGTTGGTGCATCCAAGGAAATCAACCTTCTTGCCATGCTTAAGGACGAGATGTCCGGTTTTGCACTTCGGGCATGGTTTGACATATTGATCAGGAGTGAAGGTTTCTTTCTTTGGAGTCTCGGTTCCATCGATGTTCTTGATGTAATGGCACTTTGGGAAGCCAGAGCAAGCGATGAATTCTTTGCCGCTCTTCTTATCTTTTCTGATAACGAGAGGCTTGCCGCATTCTGGGCAAAGCTCGCCAGTTAACTTAGCGTTGGTTGGCTCTTTCTGAACATAATGGCAAGTTGGGTAATTCGAGCAGGCGACGAAAGTTCCATAACGGCTCTTCTTGGTGACAAGAGGAGATCCGCAATCTGGGCAAACACCGACTGGATTATCTAAAGCAGGATCGCGTTTTCCGATTCTTTCGGTCGCAACTTCAAGATCTTTGATGAATGGGCCATAGAAACCATTCATGGCGTCAAGCTTCTTGAGTTTTCCTTCCTCGATTTCATCGAGTTGACTTTCCATTTTGGCGGTGTAGTCAAAGGAAACGATGGCTGGGAAGCAATCTTCCATGACCAAAGTGGTACGGGTACCGGTTTCGGTTGGGGTGAGAACACCTCCTTTGGAGGTGACATATCCATGAGCAATAAGCAATTTGATGGTGCTCGCGTAGGTTGACGGACGGCCGATGCCTTTTTCTTCCATCATCTTGACGACACGGGCTTCGGTGTATCTGGCAGGAGCCTTGGTGAACTTCTGCTCGTTCTTGGTTTCGACGCGGTTATAGATTCCGTTGTCTTCGATCAAAGGAAGAAGCTTGGTGTCATCGTCTTCGAATTCACCATAGATGGCTTCATAACCCTTAAAAAGGGTTCTTGTTCCAACGGTCTTGAAGGAAAGGCCATTTTCTTCGAAGATGACGGTCGTGACTTCTTCGACTTTGTCGGACATGACGGACGCTAAAGCGCGGTCATAGATAAGCTTGTAAAGCTTAGCCTCGCGTTCTCCGACAAATTTAGCGACGATTTCTGGGGTTCTGTGAGTGCCGGTAGGACGGATGGCTTCGTGGGCATCCTGGATCCTCTCCTGCTTCTTTCCGAATTTGACGTTGCCAAGGTATTCATCGCCGAAGGTTTCGAGGATGAATGGTTTGGCGTGGTTGTAATAGAAGTTATCGCTCAAGCGGGTGCTGTCAGTACGCATGTAGGTGATAAGACCGACATGCTCTCCGTTGACCTCCAAACCTTCATAGAGTTTCTGAGCGAGGGATTGGGTCATCGAGGTGCTGAACTTGAAGCGGTTATAGGCTTCTTGTTGCATCGTTGAGGTCGTGAATGGAAGCTTTGATGGGACACGTTTTTTGGTCTTTGTCAAAGAGGCGACATGATAGGTATCGGATAAGCGTTTGAGAAGGGCTTCCGCTTCTTCTTTGTTGTGAATCGTGGCGGTTTTGCCGTCGATTTTGTCCAAAGAGGCAGTGACTTTGGTGCCGTTGATATCAAGGACGATATCAAGGGTCCAGTACTCTTCTGGCTTGAATTCTTGGATCTCTTTATCGTTATCGACAATCATCCTGAGGGTGACGGATTGGACACGTCCGGCTGACTTCGATTTGATGGTTCTTTGAAGAAGAGAGGAAAGCTTAAAACCGATAATGCGGTCATACATCCTACGGGTCTCTTGGGAATTGACGAGATCCATATTGATGGTGCTTGGGTTATCGATAGCCTCTAAAAGGGCTGGTTTGGTGATTTCGTGGAAACGAAGACGTTTGGTCGTCTCAACGGATAGGCCTAAGACCTGCGCAAGATGCCAAGAAATGGCCTCTCCTTCGCGGTCAGGGTCGGTTGCGAGAATGACTTCATCAGCCTTCTTCGCGGCACGTGCAAGCTCGTTTATGATCTTCTGTTTGCCGCTTGCGACGACAAAGTTAGGGACGAACCCTCCTTCGACGTCGATTCCAAGGCCTCCCTTACCTCTCATTGAGAGGTCTCTGATGTGACCTTGGGACGCCATGACTTTATAGTCATGACCCAAATATCTTCCGATGGTATCACATTTTTTTGGAGACTCGACAATAACTAATTTCATTCGTAAACGGCCTTTCGACGCTAGGTATCATAGGAACAGAAAATTGGGTTGTCAAACACCTAATTTCCCTTTTCCTTATATATAAATAAAAGATTATTTATAGATTTTTTGTAAAATTTTCTGCTTCCTCGGGAATGTAAATTTAATTCGTTTTCAGTGCAACAAAAAACCCAGTGGACACCATGATCCACTGGGCTAATTGCTTATCTTTGATTAATTAGGCAAGCCATTTAGCGGCAATAGCAGCCGATTCCTCAGAGGTGAGTTTGAGGACGGAGCCGTGACGCTTTCCGCCGCTTCCCCAAGAGAACTTGGAGGAAGGATAGATGCTCCAGGCAGCGCCAGTGGTATCTTCGATGTCAGTTGTTGAGAATGGGAGGTAACCACTGCCGGCGTTGTATCTGTCGCCCATGATGCACCACTCTGGGGTATTTGGATCATCCCAGTCACACTTGTTGAACTGGAAGAGAGCTGGTCCTTCAAGGGTGGTGTTGTCAAAGCTATTGACGCCAGTGCCAGAAGTTGGAAGTCCAAGCTCATCGAGATCTAAGACTTTCTCCCAGGCTTCGTAGTCAAGGATGTCGTCGCTTCTGAAGACACGGATGCCACCATCTCTGTCGCCATTGTCACCGTCTTTGGTGATGGCGTAGTAATGGTCACCGATCTTGGTGCAGGTAGCGTCGATGATGTTTCTGCCATTTGGATGGTTGGAGTTCTCTGGGACGCCATCCGTCTGGTTGTCGATGAAGAGTTTGGTTTCGCCGAAGTGCTCGAAGTCACGGGTGGTCGTGTAGTAGACGGCGTCGCCTTTGACTTTGGTCTTCTGATCATCTGGTAAGGTGAGGTCATCGATGATGCAGCTGGACCAGAAGATGACGTACTGTCCGGTCTCTTCGTGCCAAGTCATCTCTGGGGCCCAAGCCATACCGGCATTCTCTGGAGCGACTTCGATGTATTTTGGATCGCCCCAATCGGTGAGGTCTTCGGTTTCCCAAAGGATGAGGGTGTGTTTACCGTTAACGGTTGGGTAGGTGTAGCCTTTTGGAGTGTTTCTCCATCCGCCTTCTGGTCTGTTGTTGACCTTGAGGTCAGTGGCGATGATGAAGAATCTGTCGCCCTCTGGGGAACGATAGACGAATGGGTCTCTGACGCCCTTTTCGCTAGCGATGGAGGAAAGGACTGGCTGATTTCCGTTTAAAGCCTGGAAGTTGAATCCCTGATCCTCTGGTGCTAAGGACATGTAGACTTGTTCGCCGTTGGCGCTTCCTTCACCGGTGAAGGTGACAAGGAGGTAACCGACATAATCGTCTTCAGTGAGCTCATAGCTTAAGCCTTTGACGGTGGCTTCCTGGGTGAACTTGCCAACCTTGCCATCTTTCTTGATGGTGGCGGTAAGATTGACGATGGTGTCCACTGTTGGTCTCTCGACTGAACCAGGGGCGATGTCATCGATAGCTTCGCAATGAATGATATCTGGTTCATCGCAACTCCAAGTGATTGGGAGTCCGTCAACCTCTTCTGGGAGGTAGATGTTGCCTCTGATGTTGTCGAGGCCATCGAGGGTGAGGCCTGGGATATAGGCGGCCATTTCCTCAGATTCCATGGCTGGAACTTGTGGTTCGCTTGTGCATCCGGCTAATGCGAGGACGGCAAGCATAGGAAAGATAAATTTTTTGTTCATGGGAAAATATCCTCTTTTTCGTAGATATTTTACCCATGTAAGCGCTCACGCAAAAGCCAAACATGTCAAAATCACATGGCAATCTTATTGTCGATTTAAGTTTTCGACGGTTCTCTCTCGCCTCTGACATCCCCGATCATGAGGAGGACATCCTCAGGGCTTTCGATGACAAAAGCCCCTTCTTTGATAAGGGTGTTGCAGGCACTTTGGTCGGTAGCCCTGTATGGAACGCAGCCAACGTCTTTGTTCGAGCTCATCGCGTAATTGACGGTGATGAGGGTTCCGCTTCTTCTAGCGGCCTCCCCTACGACCGTCGCTTTTGATAAGCCGGCAACGATGCGGTTTCTAAGAGGGAAAGTCTCAACGGTTGGTTTGGTCATTCCTGGGTACTCGGAAACGACAAGACCTTCCTTCTTGATCCTTTCATATACTGGTGTGTTCTCGCTTGGATAACAGAAATCGATGCCGTTACCGAGGACGGCAATAGCCCCGCCTTTGCTGTCTAGAGCCGCAGAAAGGGCTGCTACATCGATTCCGCGGGCCAGACCGCTAACTATTCTGTAGCCGTACTTCGAAAGGCCAGAGCAGATGGTTTTCGCCATCTCGTCGCCATATGGGCTCGAATTCCTTGAGCCAACATAGGAAACACATTTGGAACCATTTCCTAATAGAGATAAATCTCCATAGTAAAAAAGAACAATAGGAGGTTTGAAAGATTGCCTAAGGGCTGATGGATATTCAGGGTCGACCAAAGTGACGAACTTACTATGGCATGTCGAAACAAGCTTCTTATAAGTGTCGTCGTCTGGTATTTCCTTGCCTCTTACGGCTTGGGATATTTTGTCCCAGTCGCCCTCGTACTTAAGGGCAAGATAATGAAGAATCTGGTTTGGTTTTAGCATTGCATGGAACCCTCCACATTTCATATAGAGAGGAAATCCATGTTTTTCCGAAAATCTTTAACAGAGTTTTGGGCTATCGTCGATGAGGAACTTGATTGGCGCGAATGTTTTGCGGTGAATATGGTCGATTGGGCCATATTTCATGATGGCGTCGATATGGGCTTTGGTTCCGTACCCTTTATGTTTGGCGAAGCCATATTCAGGATATTGCTTATCAAGCTCATCCATATATCTATCACGGCTGACTTTGGCGAGAATTGAGGCTGCAGCGACGTTTAGGCACTGAGCATCACCCTTAATCATGGCGATGACTTTCTTGCCTTTAAGATATAAAGGCATGGCGTCAGTGATGATGAGGTCATAATCGATGCCGATCTGCTCAATGGCTTTCTTCATGCAGATCTTGGTGGCCTCATAGATGTTGTATTTGTCGATGTCGTCCGCACTGACGGAAGCGATGCCATAGGCAAGGGCCTTTTCCTTAATCACATCGAAAAGGGCTTCACGTTTCTTGGCGGTGAGTTTCTTGGAATCGTCGATCAATTCATCTGCGAAGTCTGGAGCGAATAATGCGGCGGCCGCAAAAACAGGCCCAGCAAGAGGGCCACGTCCTGCCTCATCGACTCCAACGATGAGTTTGCAAGAGGTCGAATAGAATTCCTTTTCCTTATTAAGCATTAGGTTTCTCTAAACTGATTTTGCCAAAGTAACCTTCTTGAAGGTCTTTGAAGATCGAGGATGTCGCCTTGTCCGTATCTGGGGCGCCATTCTTCAAAAGATAGCCACGGTTCTTAGCGACAATCTCTAGCACTTCTTCGGCTTCAAGTTTGCTAAGATCTTCAATTCCGTAGCGGTTTTGCATGCAATTTTTGTAATTTTCGCGAAGGAAAACGAATAAGAAACGATATAGCTCATCAAGAGGAAGGACATCTTCTTTGATGCTTCCAAGGATGGCTAAACGCTTCGCGGTTAAAGGTCCTTCGTAGTTCATTGGAAGGATGCCTGGGGTGTCGAGCAAGACAAAGTCTCCGGAGAGTTTGATCCACTGCTCGCTTCTCGTTACGCCTGGGGTGTTAGCGGCTCTGGCCACTCTCTTCCCAGCGAGGTTATTGATAAGGGTGCTTTTGCCGACGTTAGGGATGCCGACGATGAGAAGCTTAAGAGGCTGTTTCTTCATTCCAAGCTTCTTCTCTTTCTCGCGCTTTTTGATGACGAGAGGCTCACTCATCTCATTAAGGACCTTAAAGACTTTCTCGCCTTTGAGGTTGCTTGCAAAGCAAGTGATGCCCTCTTGGTTATATTTGGAAATCCACCTTGCTGTGACCAAGGTGTCTGCTTTGTCGTTTTTGGAAAGGACAATCAGGTGAGGTTTGCTTCCGATGAGTTCGTGAAGCATCGGGTTACGCGTTGAAAATGGCGCTCTCGCGTCGGCAACCTCAACCACGATATCGGCATTCTTGATGAAAGGAGCCATCTCGCGGAGAGCCTTAGCCATATGGCCAGGGAAATAATGGACGTTCTTCTGCTGCTGATTGTTCATCTAATAAAGTATAAGAATTCTTATGAATTAAGACAAAATAAAACCGCCCTCAATTGAAAGGGCGGTTCTAGTCACTTCTTGAGATTTACTTAGCTTCGGCAGCTTTTGGGGCTTTGCCTTGCTTGATACGGGCGGATTTGCCGCTGAGTCCGCGCATGTAGTGGATTCTGGCACGACGAACCTTACCGTAACGGGTAACTTCGATCTTAGCGATGCTTGGGGAGTTGACTGGGAAAGTTCTTTCCACGCCGACGCCACTGGACATCTTTCTGACGACGAAGGTTTCGCTGACGCCATGACCGCGACGCTGGATAACGACGCCCTCATAGACCTGAATACGCTCTTTCTTGTTCTCGACAATACGGTAGAAAACCTTGACGGTATCGCCGCTGGAGAATTCAGGAATGTCTTCGCGAATCTGCTTGGCAGTGATCTCATTGACAATGTTGTTGTTCATGAATCTTTTCCTCCTAACTTAGAATTTGCTCTTCAGGTTCACGTCTAGTGACAGACGGCGGAGCCTGCGTATCGCTTTCGCGCACCGAATATATTACGCGCTCGATAAGTCCCTCGCAAGCAAAAACCTACGGAGATTGAAATGTAACGCGTTTTGGTGTCAAGCAAAAATACTTGACAGGTCTATATCATAAGCCTATGATTACGTTCGGAAAAGGAGAACAAGCAAATTATGGTTAAAATCAGATTGGCCCGCATTGGCCGCCACAAAGACCCTTTCTACCGCATCGTCGCCGCTGACAGCCGCTCTTCCAGAGATGGCCGTTATATCGAGCAGATCGGCACCTACGATCCAGCTCTCGGAGAAGAGAAAGCTCTTATCAACGAAGAGCTCGCTATGAAATGGCTTAAGAATGGCGCCATCCCTTCCGACAGCGTCCGCGCTATGTTCAGCCGCAAAGGCATCATGGCTAAATTCGCCGAAGGAAAGGCTAAAAAGGAGTCTAAATAATGGATTACGAGAAGGTAATCCACGGTCTTGTCGATCCCCTCATCGAGCATCCTGAATCCATCATGGTCAGAGAGCTCCCAGGCAGCACCGAGAAAGATGTGGCCCTCCTCATCGTCGCAGAAGATGATGACACCGCCCGCTTAATCGGCAAGCATGGAGCGATCGCAAACGCCCTCCGCGAAGCTATTGGAATCGTTGGCAAAGCCGACAACTCCAACCTCAGAATTCACCTTAAATTCGAGAGCTTCAACGAAAAGCATGACGATAAAGAGGACGCCGAATAAGCGTCCTCCTTTTTCTCTTATGGAATACATCACACTTGGTTACATTCTTAAGCCCTTCGGGTTAAAGGGTGAGGTCAGATGCAAATCCCTCACTTCTTTTGCTAAGCAAAGATTTAAGAAAGGGACCATGTTGTCTCTACATGACGAGAAAACAAACGAAAGATTCCCTGCTACAGTCAAGAGCTTCAGGGATTCCGGAGACTACTACTTCCTCTCTTTCGAGGAATATGGCGACATCAACGCCATCGAAGGATACAAAGGCTTTGCCATCGAGATGGACAAAGAGAAAGCCACCCTTCCAGAAGGTTTCTACCGCTACGCCGACTTAATCGGCTGCAAAGTCGTCGATTATCTTGATGAGAATCGCGTCATCGGAATCGTCGATGAGGTCCTTGAATACTCAAAGACCAGAACCTTATCGGTCACCACCGCCGAGAAAAAACATGTATATGTTCCATTCAAAGATGGTCTTTTCATCAAAAACGTCGACATCGATAATAAAGTCATAACCATCAATGTCATGGAGGGCCTACTTTGAAGATCACCGTTCTCACACTCTTCCCTGAGATGTTCGAAGGTGTTTTAAGCAACTCCATCATCAAAAGGGCCATATCCAAAGGATGCGCGGAAATCGAGATTGTTCAGATCCGCGATTTCACCACGGACAAATATGGCAGAACCGACACTCCACCAATCGGAGGAGGAGCCGGGCTCATCCAGAAATGTCAGCCAATCGTTGATGCCTTAAAGAAGGTCTCTGGCCCAAATAGCCATAAGGTTCTCTTCTCCCCTAGAGGCACCACATATAACGAAAAAATCGCAAAATCCTATGCAAAACTTGAACATATTGTTCTCGTTTGCGGCCATTACGAGGGTATTGACGAGAGAGTGAATGACTATGTCGATGAGCTTCTCTCAATCGGTGATTACGTTCTTACTGGCGGCGAGATCCCAGCCATGTCCGTCATCGATTCCGTCGTCAGACTTCTCGATGGAGCCATCTCCCAGGATTCCTTAACCGATGAATCGTTCAACGAACCAATTCTTGAGTATCCTCAATACACCGAACCGTATGAGTACGACGGAAAGAAAGTTCCTGACCTCCTCTATAGTGGCAACCACGAGGCCATCGCCAAATGGAGAAGGAAGAAAGCTCTCATCCTTACCAAAGAACATCGTCCTGACCTCTTCGAAAAGCTTCCTCTTAGCAAGCAAGACAAGAAACTTCTGGCCGAAGAAGAGAGCGGTGAGACCCCTAAATGGGAAAAAGACGCTCTTGAGAAAGGGCACAAATTTATCAAATGAAAGACCTTACATTCGAGGTCTTTTTAATTTTTGGAAAAAACGCTTGAATCATTGATTCGGTATCTATATATTTTTACAGGGTTCCAAAGGAATCCCATATCGGTAGGAGAACTGATATGTCGAATTTAAAAATCAAAATTGAAAGCGGAAGAGCTAAGGTCGACTTTGACCTTCAGCATTTGGTTTCCGCTTTTTCTCTCCCTAATTATCTCAAACCTGATACCTCTTATATTCTCATTCCCGGCTTCCTTGATGTTCATGTCCATCTCAGAGAGCCGGGTTTTTCTTATAAAGAGACTATCAAAACCGGAACCGAGGCCTCTGCTCATGGCGGATACACCGCTGTCTGCACGATGCCAAACCTCAAACCTGTCCCAGATAGCCTTGAGACCTTGAAGATCGAAGAGGATATCATCGCTAAGGATGCGTGCATACACGTATACCCATACGCCTCTATCACCAAAGGCGAGAAAGGCGATGAGCTTTCCGACATGGAAGACCTCAAAGACAGGGTCTGCGCCTTCTCCGATGATGGCGTTGGCGTCCAGACCGAAGAGATGATGCTCAAAGCCATGATGAAGGCCAAAGAACTCGATAAGATGATCGTCGCTCATTGCGAGGTCAACGAACTCCTAAAAGGTGGCTACATCCACGATGGCGAATACGCCAAAGCCCATGGCCATAGAGGAATTTGCTCCGCTAGCGAATACATGGAAATTGCCAGGGATATTGAGCTTTCAAGAAAGACCGGATGCAGATATCACGTCTGCCACATCTCCACCAAAGAAAGCGTGGAGCTTATCCGCAAAGCCAAGAAGGAAGGGGTCCACATCACCTGCGAGACCGCACCTCATTACCTTTTATTAAATGACTCGATGCTTCAGGAAGCGGGCAACTGGAAAATGAACCCACCGCTTAGAAGCGAAGAAGATAGACTTGCCCTCATCGAGGGAATCAAAGATGGCACGATTGATATCATCGCCACCGACCATGCCCCGCATAGCCTCGAGGAGAAATCCCGTGGCTTAGAGAAATCGCCATTTGGCATCACGGGCATCGAACTTGCCTTCCCACTCCTTTATACGGGGCTCGTTAAGAAAGGCATCATCACCTTAGACAAACTCATCGACCTCTTGGTCGTGAACCCACGAGAGATATTCGGAATCCCATACGACGGATTCAGCATCTGGAACCTTGATGAAGAATTCGAGGTCAAAGAAGAAACGTTCTTGTCGAAAGGCAAGTCCACTCCGTTTATCGGAGCGAAACTCTACGGCGTCAACTACCTTACAGTTTGCAATAACCACATAGTTTATGAAAAAGAGGAGGGAAAATAACTTATGGCTAAACGTACAGACATCAAAAAGATCTTAATCATCGGCTCTGGCCCGATCGTCATCGGTCAGGCAGCCGAGTTCGACTATGCAGGCACCCAGGCTTGCTTAGCCCTCAAAGAGGAAGGATACGAGGTCGTCCTCGTCAACTCCAACCCAGCGACCATCATGACCGACACCCAGATTGCGGATAAAGTCTACATGGAGCCACTTACCCTTGATTACGTCGCGAAGATCCTTCGTCACGAAAGACCAGACGCGATCGTTCCAGGCATCGGCGGACAAACCGGTCTCAACCTTGCTATGCAGCTTGAGAGAAAAGGCGTCCTCAAAGAATGCCGCACCTTGCTTCTTGGCACCCCAGCCGAATCCATTGAGAAGGCCGAGGACAGAGAGCTCTTCAAAGAGATGTGCCAGAAGATCGGTGAGCCAGTTATCCCATCCGAAATCACCTACGATATCGACCAAGCTTTGAAGGCCGCTCACGATATCGGCTACCCAGTTGTCTTAAGACCAGCTTTCACCCTTGGTGGAACCGGCGGCGGATTCGCTGACAACGATGAAGAACTCATTGAAGTCGCCAGAAACGGCTTCGCTCTCTCCCCTGTCCACCAGATCCTCGTTGAGAAATCCGTCAAAGGATATAAAGAAATCGAATTCGAGGTCATGCGCGACAGCAAAGACCACGCGATCACCATCTGCGGTATGGAAAACGTTGACCCAGTCGGCGTCCACACCGGTGACTCCATCGTCGTCGCCCCAATCATGTCCCTCAATGAGCATGACTTGAAGATGCTTAACGACTCCGCCATCAAGATCATCAGAGAACTCAAGATCGAAGGCGGCTGCAACGTCCAATTCGCCCTTAATCCAAATTCCAGTGAGTACTTCTTAATCGAGGTCAACCCACGTGTCTCCCGCTCCTCCGCTCTTGCTAGCAAGGCTAGCGGCTACCCAATCGCCAGAGTCACCGCCAAGATCGCTCTTGGCATGGAACTCAGCGAGATCCCAGTCGCCGGCGGAACCGCTGCGATTGAGCCATCCCTTGATTACGTCGTCGCCAAATTCCCTCGCTTCCCATTCGATAAATTCACCAGCGCTTCCAACGAACTTGGAACCCAGATGAAAGCCACCGGCGAGGTCATGGGCATCGGCACCACTCTCGAAGAATGCGTCCTCAAGTCCATTAGATCCCTTGAGATTGGCGCTTGCCACCTCCATAGCAAAGTCTTTGACGAGGTCTCAACCGAAGAACTCAAGAAGCACATTAGCACCTTCAAGAGCGACAACGTCTTCGCCATCTGCGAGCTCTTAAGAAGAGGCGTCAGCGTTGACGAATTATTCAAAATCACCGCCATAACCCCATTATTCTTGGAATCCTTCAAGAAGATCATCGACATGGAGAAAGAGATTGCCGCCAAGCCTGGTGACCTTGAGATTCTCAAAGCCGCTAAGGTTATGGGCTTCTC
>JAFZUD010000006.1 GCA_017618495.1 Bacilli bacterium
AACCGGGCTGCTCCTTGACGGAGAGCCGCAGGTAGAAGGCATTGCGCATTTCCGCCGTCGGACGCAGGCGGAAATTCTCTCCCGTCTTGTGGATGACCACCGGGTGGCGTACCTCGCCGGCGGCAAGGTTGCGGGAGATATCGCAGATGTCGCCGATGACGGTGCTTGCCGTCGGGGCGCGTCCGGCGCCGCGCCCGTAGTAAAGGGTCTTGTCCGCGAGATCGGAATCGACCATGACTGCGTTGAAGACGCCCGAGACGGAGGAGAGCATGTGGGAGAAGGGCACGAGCGTCGGGGCGACGTAGACCTCGATGTCGTTGTCTTCGCGCGCGACGGTGGCGACGAGCTTGATCCGGTAGCCGAGATCGGCGGCGAACTTGACGTCGCGCCCGTCGAGGCCGCGGATGCCCTCGACGGAAATCGTTGAAAGCGGCGTGGTGAAGCCGTAGGAGAGGGCGGCGAGGATGAGCGCCTTGTGGGCGGTGTCAAAGCCGTCGATGTCGAGCGCCGGGTTGGCCTCGGCGTAGCCAAGGCGCTGGGCGTCGGCCAGGACCTGGTCGAAAGGCAGCCCCTCGCGCTCCATGCGGGTGAGAATGTAGTTGCAGGTGCCGTTGAGGATGCCGTGGATGTTCTTGATGGCGTTGCCGGCGAGGCCTTCGCGCAGGACGCGGATGATGGGGATGCCGCCGCCGACGCTTGCGCCGAAGTAGATGTCGACGCCCTTCTTTGCGGCGAGGTCGAAGATCTCCGTCCCGAACTCGGCGAGGAGCTTCTTGTTGGCCGTGACGACGGGCTTGCCCGCCTCGAGAGCCGCCATGACGAGCTTGCGGGCGATGCCGCAGCCGCCGATGAGTTCGACGACGATGTCGACGGACGGGTCGGCGATGACCTCGAAGGCGTCGGTCGTCATGACGGACGGATCGACCTTCACGCCGCGGTCGGTCGTGACGTCGAGGTCGCCGATGCGGCGCAGCACGACGTCGATGCCGAGACGTGTGCGGATGAGATCATGGTTGCGGGCGAGTCCGTCGACCACGCCGGCGCCTACTGTTCCGAATCCCAAAAGACCTACACCTATCTGCTTCATCGTGGTTCTCCTGAAAATGTGGACGCTGACCTAATTGAGTTCGAGTTCGAGCCGCTGGGCGAGGTCATGTTGGCGGAGGGCGTTGAGCATGTCGCCGAGGTCCCCCTCCATCACGCCGGAAAGGTTGTACGCCGTGTAGTTGATCCGATGGTCCGTAATGCGGTTCTGCGGATAGTTGTAGGTGCGGATCTTCTGGCTGCGGTCGCCGTTTCCGGCGAGGTCGCGGCGGTTCTGACCGGCCTTGGCCTCCTCCGCGGCACGGCGCTGGTCGAGCAGTCGCGCCTTGAGGACGCTCATGGCCTTTTCCTTGTTGCGGTGCTGGCTGCGCTCGTCCTGGCACTGGGCTACGAGGCCGGTTGGAAGGTGAGTGATACGGACGGCAGAAGAGACTTTGTTGACGTTTTGTCCTCCTGCGCCACCGCTTCTGAAGGTATCGACTTTAAGGTCCTTTGGATCGATCTCGACATCACTGATCTTGCCGAATTCAGGGATGACGTTGACCGAAGCGAATGATGTATGTCTTCTAGCATTCGAGTCGAATGGAGAAATTCTGACAAGACGGTGGACGCCTTTTTCTCCTTTTAGGAGACCATAGACGTTCTTGCCGCTGATCTTCACGGTCGCGCTCTTAAGGCCGGCTTCTTCGCCTTGCTCATAAGAGAGGACCTGCCACTTGAAGTGATGGGATTCAGCGTAACGGTTATACATCCTGAAAAGCATATCCGCCCAATCGTTGGCTTCGGTTCCGCCAGCGCCTGGGTGAATATCGAGGGTGCAGTTGAAATGGTCATACTCTCCTCTAAAGAGGAGGTCGACTCTGAGTTCTTTGATTTTCTTCGAAAGCTCCTTCTCCATGCCTTCGATGAGCTCGCGCATGTCAGGAGTTTTGGAATCCGGGTCATCAAGAAGAAGCGACAATTCATCGTAGTCGTTCTTGATGGTCGTATATCCTTGGACTTTCGACTTGGCGTCGTTAAGTCTATTAACTACTTCTAAAGCCGACTTCTGATCATTCCAGAAGCCTTCTCTATTCTGTTCTTCGTCTAATGCAGCAATCTCGGAATTTAACTTATCAAGGTCAAAGAGAACCACCGAGTTGCGAAACAAGTTTCCCAATGTTCTGGGCTTCTTGCTTTAATTCGACTAACTCTTTCATATATTCCTCTCTTATTCCTTTTTGTCCTCATTTGAGGCGGTTTCTGCAGGGGATTTTTGCTCAACGCGGCCCGCTTTTTCCTGAGCTTCGGCATCGACAGCGTTTGGATCTGGCTGATGCTCGTGCTCGATGTGGACTTGTCTCTGGAGTCTGACGTTGAGGAGGTTGAAACAGGTATCAACAGCGGCTTTGTCGTTCATCTCTTTGAAGAGGTCATAGCCTTCGTTGACGTAATCCTGAAGTGGGTTTCTCTGAGCGTAGCTTCTAAGGGAGATACCATCACGGAGATGGGACATGGTGTCGATGTGGCCCTGCCAGTTACGGTCGATGACACGTAAGGAGACAGAACGCTCAATGTTGTCGGCTTCCTTGATGGACCAGGTCTTTCTCTTGTCGAGATAGGCCTTATAGAGAAGTTCGCCAAGGTCATCGCCAGCTTCTTCGTATGGAGCGTTATCGAAAGCGTTCGCATCGATGGATCCTTCTGGCATAAACTGAGGCTCGACGAGTCTCTTGAGGTGTTCGCCAGAGATGATGCCAGCGGCGTTGGTTGGGTCGATGGCTTTTTGAGCGAGGTAAAGACCTGTGGTCTTGAAGAACTCGCGGATAAGGTCAACGATGTCTTCGGCCATGAGGATGGCGTCACGTTTCTTGTAGATGATGTCACGCTGCTTGGCGAGAACGTCATCGTAGTCTTTTAAGTTCTTACGGGTATCGAAGTTTCTTCCCTCGATCTGCTTCTGAGCGTTGGTGACGGCGTTGGTGAGCATTCTGCTCTCGTAGGACTCGTCCTGAAGGCTCTTAACGAAGAGGTTGCGGAGACTCTCATTAGTGAATCTTCTCATAAGTTCGTCGTCGAAGGAGACGAAGAAACGGGAATAGCCTGGGTCGCCTTGACGTCCGCTACGACCACGGAGCTGGTTATCGATACGTCTGGATTCATGACGCTCGGTGCCGAAGACGCAAAGACCGCCAAGGGCTTTGACTTCGTCAGTGAGCTTAATATCGGTACCACGACCAGCCATGTTGGTGGCAAGGGTGACAGCGCCTTTTTCACCAGCATGAGAGATGATCTCAGCTTCGCGAGCTTGGTTCTTAGCGTTCAAGACTTCGTGTGGGATGCCCGCTTCGGTAAGGAGGGCGGAAATCTCAAGGTTCGATTCAACGGAGACGGTACCGATAAGGATTGGTTGTCCTTTGGCGTGTCTTTCTTTGACAGCCTCGACAAGAGCTTTGAGCTTGGCTTGGTGGGTGGCGAAGATAAGATCGTCGTCATCGATACGCTGAACTGGACGGTTGGTTGGGATGCAGATGACCTTCAAGTTGTAGATGGTCTGGAACTCTTCTTCCTCGGTCTTGGCAGTACCAGTCATACCGGAGAGCTTCTCGTAGAGACGGAAGAAGTTTTGGTAGGTGATGGTCGCAAGAACAACGGTTTCCTGTTTGATCTCGACGCCTTCCTTAGCCTGGATGGCTTGCTGAAGACCGTCGTTATATTCACGACCTGGCATGATACGACCAGTGAACTGGTCGATTAATTGAATCTTATGTTCGTTGTCGACCATGTACTCGACATCGCGAGCCATGATGTAGTTGGCTTTGAGAGCCTGGTGGATACGGTGGATGAGATCCTCGTTCTCTGGATCGTAGAGGTTTCTGATGCCGAACATCTTCTCGGCTTTGGCAGTTCCTTCTTCGGTGAGGGAACAGGCCTTGTCTTTGATATCGATTTCGTAATCTCTGCCTTTGCGGAGACATTTGACGAAACGGTCAGCGACTTGGTACTGGGAAGCAGCACTCTTCTGGCCGCCGGAAATGATAAGTGGGGTACGGGATTCATCAACGAGAATGGAGTCAGCTTCATCGACGACGGTGAAGTAAAGTCCACGGAGAACACGGCCTTCAAGGGTTGGGGCCATGTTGTCACGGAGATAGTCGAATCCAAGTTCGGAGTTGGTTGTGTAGGTGATGTCGCAAGCATAGGCTTCACGCTTGGCGGCAGTATCTTTGGCGGCGAGATTGACACCAACGGTGAGACCTAAGAAGCGATAGATGTTGCCCATCCACTCAGCGTCACGGGCGGCAAGGTATTCGTTAACGGTGACGACGTGAACGCCTTTGCCAGCGAGGGCGTTGTGATAGACGGCCATGGTACAGGTGAGGGTCTTACCTTCACCGGTCTTCATTTCAGCGATATCGCCTCTATCCAAAACCAAGGAACCAATGATCTGGACCTTGAATGGTTTTTGTTTTAAGACACGCCAGCCAGCTTCACGGGCAACAGCGAAAGCCTCGTGCTTGATGCTTTCAAGGGATTCGCCCTTGGCTAAACGCTCTTTGAATTCAGCGGTTTTTCCAATGAGTTCCTCATCGGTTAATTTGCTCATTTGCTCATCAAGAGCCATGATCTGATCTGCCTCACGGGACAGACGATCTAATTCTCTCTTCTCGAAACGGAAGAGCTTCTCAATAAAATTCGCCACAATCAATCTCCTAAATAGATAGCCTTGAAATCATACCATTACCATAAATGGTAAGCAAACTAGTTCCGTTCGCCTCGGATTTTTTTCTTAAATCCGTCCACGATTTGCCGTAGTTTTTGAGAAAAAGAGATTTCATTCTCTTTTCGTTTTTTAGGGTCAATGGTACGGGCCATGACCAGTATTTCAACCTTGTTCGCTCCGTGCTCAAGAAGCATCTTCGCGCAGGCTTTTGCGGTCGCCCCTGTCGTCATAAGGTCGTCGACGAAGAGGATGTTGAGTCCTGTCACGCTCACTCCGCTCTTCCAAGCGAGGTGCTTTCCGATCTGCTGCCTTTCCACGAAATTGAGGTCGGCTTGTTTGACGTTGTCCGTCTTCTCAATCGCGTGGATGAATGGCCTCTCCAGACCTTTGAAGATCTCAATGACATGGTTGAATCCCCTAACCTGGTCTTTGCTTCCATAACTTGGAGCGGGAACCAAAGTCCATCCCTTATACTTCCTTCTTAAGAAGGGCCTATGCCTTGAGAGGAAGATGTTCGCCATCTCATAGTCGAAGCATCCTTTGCACTGATAGAGCATCTGCTTCACCTTCTCGTTATAGACGAAGAGGGATGTTGTTTTAATGTCGCCTAACATAGTTACGACTGTCTTCGGCTCCATCAAATTGAAGCAGCTAGGGCATATCGGGTAGTCCTCAAAAAGAGAGGCAAAATCATACCGACGAACATCTTTGAAACAGACCTTACAGAAAGGTGTTGTAGTGCTCGATTTTTCTGACTGCATCGGCTATTTCCTCCGTTTCTTTTTCAGCAAAGAAAATGACTTCACCATTAGGTGCGTCCATCTTTCTTCCTACTCTTCCTGATATCTGAATCAGGGTCGCTGAATCATAAATCGACCTTTTGTCCGCTTGGTAAACCAAGACCTGAAGGTTCTTAATCGTCACCCCTCGTTCCAAAACCGAGGTCGTCAAAAGATAATTCAGTTTTCCTGCTTTGAAGGCGTTGATGATTTGGTCTTTGTTTTCCCTTTCGCTATGAACGTAGTCGCCACCTTTAACGGCAATGGACACGTTCGAATAGAGCGTCTCGCAAAGATCGATCGTTGGGGCGAAGACGAAACATGGCTTCCCCTGCTTCCCATATTCCCGAAGTTTCTTGATGATTTTGAGAACCTGAAAGATCGGTATCGAAAGCTCTACCTTTGGTACAGGAATCGGTTTCTTATGGAAACGGGTCATGAGCTCAAGGATCCCGTGATTCTCTTTCCCGAACTCTTTCAGTATGGCTTCACTTGGGGTTGCGCTCATGAGGACGCAGTGCCCGCGAAGGGACTTCTTGTAGAGAGCTATAAGGACATCGTTTCCCTTGAAAGGGAATGCGTCTATCTCGTCCATGACCAAAAGATCAAAATACTCTGGGTATCTGTACAGTTGATGGGTCGTCAAAATGACGATGTCTCCTTCTAGCCTTCTATGATGGTCGCCATAGACCGCAACAACTTTGTTGTTAGGGAAGGCTTTCATCATTCTCCAGTAGAGTTCAATGACGACATCTCTTCTAGGAAGAGCAAATCCCGCTCTGAATCCATGAGAAATCGCATAGGCAAGAACCCCATAACTGATCTCGGTCTTCCCTGAACCACATACGGCGTACACAAGCGTGTCCACGCCATTCACGAAGTTCTCGACAATCCTTCTCGAAAGATTGCTTTGTTCTTCTGAAAGCTTGTAGGCCAAAGAGAGGGGCGCTTTCTTTGGAGGATGTTCAATGCCCTTTGCTTCCTCGCCAGAAAAGATGATGCACTTACGGCAATAAGGCGCACCATTCTTGTGGCCGATATACCTCTCGTCTTTGTTTCCGCAGCGTGGACAAACAAACATATCTCTTCTCCACTATGCATATAGAGAAAAGATTCAGATTTTTCTAAAAATCCTCACAAAATATTGAAATATCTATGGCAAAACGCCGTTATTTTAGTTTTGTCCGGTACGAGAGAGGTGGTTGATTGCCGTCTCTTCGTCCATGATTTCGACACCTAACTTTTCAGCTTTGTCGAGCTTGCTACCAGCGCTTGCGCCAGCGATAAGAATGTCGGTGTTCTTAGATACGGAACCGGAAACTTTAGCGCCAATACCTTCTAAGATGTCAGTCATCTCATCACGGCTGTATCTGGTTAAGGTTCCAGTGAGAACTATGGTTTTACCATAGAAGTATGAATTTGGATCGAGGGTGTCGACTCCGAGGTAATCGAAGTTGACGCCTAACTCTTTGAGTTCAGCAATTTCCGCTAACTTCTTTTCGTTGTGGAAGAAATCGACGATTGACTTAGCGGCGACAGGGCCAACATCTTTGATGGCGGTCAAGTCTTCTTCAGTCACGTCTTTTAGGGCTTCGAGATTCTTGAATCTCTTGGCGAGAGTCTTCGCAAGCTTCTCCCCTACTTCTTTGATGCCAAGACCAAAGAGAAGCCTTTCAAGGGAACGTCCTTTGCAAACCTCAACGGCATCGATGAGGGAGTTGATTGATTTGTCGCTCCAGCCATCAAGGTCTTTGATGTCTTGGGCGCAGTTAGAGATACGGAAGATGTCTGGGATGCTATG
>JAFZUD010000055.1 GCA_017618495.1 Bacilli bacterium
GCCGATGCCCTTAGCCATCTTAAGCGCGACTATGATTTCATCGTCATCGACTGCCCACCTTCCCTTGGCATCCTTTCTCTCAACGCACTTGTTGTTTCAACAAGTGTCATAATCCCGATACAGTGCGAGTTTTTCGCCATGGAAGCAGTGGCCTCGATGCTTAGCACCGTTAACCGTATCCAAAACAACTACAACCCGGCTTTAAAGATTGAGGGCTTCCTCATGACCATGTACGATTCCAAAGCCTCTTTGTGCAATGAGATCGTCTCCCAGGTCAGAAGCCTCTTCGATGAGAACACCTTCGTGACCATGATCCCAAGGAACGTTTCTCTCCCTGAAGCGAGCGCGCATGGACAATCCGTGATCGACTATCGCCCATCATCGAGTGGCGCGGTTGCCTACCTCGCTTTAGCCCGTGAGGTTTTGGAGCATGAAAAAGAGTAACGTCTCATCGCTTAGCAAACTCGTTAAGAAGTTCTCGCAAGAAGATGTCATTCTCCAGATGGAGAAGGAATATCGCAGCGTAGCTTCGATTAATATCCCACTCGAAAAAATCGACGACAATTCGTACGTCAATAAAGTCACATTTTCCAAAAAAACCGTCAATTTGCTGGGAAAATCCATCAAAGAGAAGGGTTTTTTCAATCCGCTTGTGGTCAGACGCAAAGGCGACCGCTACGAACTCATCCTTGGAAGAAAGAGGTATTTCGGAGCGAAGAACATCGACCTCGCTGAGGTGCCAGTCATTATTAGAGAAGTAGACGATGAAGAGGTCCTCCTCATGCTTCTTGCCGACGTCCGTGATGAAAGGGAAGGCAACATCATCGAGATGGCGCTCATCTATGCCGCCCTCTCTGAGAAGTTCAATTATTCGCAAACTACTCTCGGAAAGCTTTCGCACCAATCTAGAAGCCAAGTCACGAATATCGTCCGTCTTCTTTCGTTGCCAGACAAAGTTGTCAAAGAAGTCATGCTCGGAGAACTCTCTTACGGACATGCGCGCGCTTTATTAAGGCTAGATCAGTTCGAGATTGAAGAGGCAGTTAAGACGATCCATCACAACAAGCTCTCTGTAAGAGAGACCGAAGCCCTTGTGAAGAGATACCGCTACGAAGATGAGGACTATGAGAAAGAAGTCTCCCTCATCACCAAGAGCAACGCCCGTGACGTCAAAATAAAACCAGCGTCAGTCTCTTTTGAGTTCGACACCGTTGAAGAGAAAGAGGCCTTTATTAAAGATTACTTATCCGACTGATTGACATACTTCTAAGAAGTATTAATATTGTCTTGCTTCAGGGCGACGAGAATTACGTCGACTGGCGGTAAAGCCCGCGAGTGGTTAACGCCACATGAACTGGTGAAATTCCAGTGCCAACGGTACAGTCCGGATATGCAGAAGCTATTATTGCTTAGCCCCCTGATGTCAGCCATATAGGAGGTTTTTTTATTTTTATGGTTTTGACAGAAGTACAAGAAGGTCTCACGAGAGAACAAATCTCGTGGATCGTTCTAGGCGCGTCATTAGTCGCCACAATCGTCTTCGTAATCTTGTATTCGAAGTACATGAAGAAAAAGGAATTCTCTTGGGCGAGATTCGCCGCTAGAGTCGCCATCTTTGGTGCCTTATCGACCATTCTCTACGTCGTCCCGGTCTTCCAGCTCAAATTACCTTTCCTTCCAGCCTTCTTGGAGCTCCACTTCGATGAAGTTCCAGCCTTTATCGCGGGATACGCTTACGGCCCATTCACCGCATTAATCGTCATCCTCGTTAAAACTCTTATCAAACTCCCATTCAGCAACACCCTTTGTGTCGGCGAGTTAGCGGATTTCATCTTCTCATCCGCTTTCGTCCTTCCTGCTGCTTTCATTTATAAGAAAATCAGAAACCTTAAGGGCGTCTTCATTGGATTTGGCGTTTCTTTCGTCCTTCAGATCTTGGTCGCATCCTTAATGAACGTTTATGCGATCTTGCCTTTCTATATGCAAGTCATGAATTACCCATACGACGTGATCATGAATATGTGTTCGGAAGCGAACCCACTTGTTAAGAACCTTGGACTCGATTTCGTCCTCTGGGTCGTTGTGCCACTTAACGTCATCAAGAACACGATCGTCCTTGTCCTGACATACTTTATCTACAAAGGAATTCACAAATCCTTACGCTGGGAAAAACCAGAACAAAAAGAAGAGCTTGAAGTAGTGGACGTTGAAGCGAAATAACAAAAAAAAGGATGGCAAATCGCCATCCTTTTCATTTTTTTGTGCGTTTAGAAGTTTATTCTTCGATAGCGGCGACTGGGCAGCTAGCGATGACTTCATCAGCGGCGCCATCTTCCATCTCGGCGATGACTTCGCTCTTGCCTTCGTCATTAAGGGTGAAGGCTTCTGGGGCCATGTTGACGCAAAGACCGCAACCGATGCAGGCGTCAGCGTTGACTTTAAGTTTTTTCATGTTTGGGAAATCTCCTTTGTTGGTATGGACTTATTGTAAATTGACCATGCCGAAAGTCAATATTTAGGCCCTCTAAAAAAGGTCGGGTGTTTCTTTCCCTCTCTTTTCAAGAGATAATATTTCTTGCTAGTTATGAAATCGAGAACAAAGAAGTGGGCCCATTACAGGGAAACAATCAAAAAACTTCCTGCTGAGAAGTTCCCCAAGAGGAAAGACTACACTGAGGTCGCTTCTATCTCCGATTTAGCCGAGATGAACGTCAGCGCGAAAGCCTCAAACGCTCTCTCAGGCAACGTTCGTAACGTCAAAGCAACCCCATATGCGGTTTATCAAAGAAGAAGGAGCAACATGCTTATCTTTAAGCTTGTGGTGACGTTCCTTGTTGTCACGGGACTCGTCTGTGCTTGGTTCTTCTGGGTCATGAGGTAAAAGAAAATGGAAAGATTCATCACAGTCGCTATCGACGGACCAGCTGCTGCTGGCAAAAGCACCATCGCCAAGAGAGTAGCAAAGCTTCTTAATTACACCTATCTCGATACCGGTGCCATGTACCGTGCGGTCACCTATGCCGTCATCAAAGCCGGACTCAATCCAGAGATCGAAGAAGAATCAGTCAAAGTCCTTCCAGGCCTCAAGATCGACCTCAAGGAAGATGGAACCGTTCTTTGCAACGATGAAGATGTCAGCAAGATCATCCGTGAGCCTGTCGTCTCTAGCAAAGTCAGCTACATCGCCGCGATGAAGCCAATCCGTCTTGCCCTTGTCGATATGCAGCGTGAAATGGCGGGCAGCAAGAATGTTATTCTTGATGGCAGAGACATCGGAACTTATGTCCTTCCAAACGCTGATGTGAAGATTTTCCAAATCGCTTCAGTTGAATGTCGAGCCAAACGTAGATATATTGAGAACCTCGAGAAGGGAATTCCATCCACTCTCGAAGAGATCACCGAATCGGTGAAGAAGCGCGATTACATTGACTCTCATCGCGACTTCGCTCCACTTAGGAAAGCTGAGGATGCTGTCGAAATCGATACCTCAGATATGACCATCGAAGAGTCTGTCGACGCCGTCTTGGCCGTCATCAAAGAGAAAACAGGTATAGAGATTCCATGTCATTAGGCGTTTTAGCGTTAGTAGGCGCTCCATCCGCAGGAAAGAGCACCATCTTCAACCGTATCGTCGGAGAACGCAAATCCATCGTTGAGCCAACCCCAGGCGTCACGAGAGATAGGATTTACGGCAAAGGCGTTTGGTTAACCAAAGAGTTCACCGTCATCGACACAGGCGGACTCACTTCTTTTAATGTGCCTTTCCAAGACCTTATCAAAGCCCAAGCTGAGGTAGCCATCCAGGAAGCGGATATCATCGCTTTCATCGTTGATGGCAACAAAGGCCTCACAAGCGACGATAGATATATCGCCAAGATGCTCAGGATGAGCGGAAAGCCAGTCGTCCTTGTCGTCAACAAGATCGACAACATCATGGAATACGGAAACACCGGGGAATTCTATTCCCTTGGCTTAGGCGACCCGATCGCTGTTTCTGGCGCGCATGGCATTGGCATTGGCGACCTTCTCGACGAAGTCGTGAAGAAACTGCCAGAGAAAGAAGTCCCAGATTATGGCGACGCGATCACTTTCTGTTTGATTGGCCGTCCAAACGTTGGCAAATCCTCTTTATCCAATAGGCTCCTTGCCAGCGAAAGAACCCTTGTCTCCAATATCGCCGGAACCACCCGCGATTCAATCGATACCCCATTCACTAGAGATGGGAAGAACTACGTTGTCATTGATACGGCCGGTTTAGTCAAACGCGGAAAGATCTTCGAAGCGATTGATAAATATGCCGCTTTAAGAGCCTTAGCCTCAATTGAGAGAAGTGAGATCGTTCTCCTTTTGATCAACGCTGAGGAAGGCATCATCGAACAGGATAAGCATGTCGTCGGATATGCTTGCGACAACCACAAGGCCATCATCGTCGTGGTCAATAAGTGGGACGAAGGAAAGAAGAAGGGGCTCACCAAGGAAGGCTTCACCAAAGAGATCAGGAAGCAGTTCAAGTTCTTGGAATACGCTCCAATCTTATTCACCTCAGCCAAATCAGGACTTGGATGCCAGGATATCCTTCCAAAGATTCTTGAGGTCCATGAGGCTTATAACCGCCGCATCCCAACCAATGTCTTAAATGACATCATCAGAGACGCCCAAGACCTCAATCCAGCCCCTGAATTCAATCACGCCAGATTAAAGATCTCTTTCGCCAATCAGAGTGCGGTTTGCCCACCGACTTTTATCATGTTCTGCAACGCTCCGAAGTCAGCGCATTTCTCTTATACAAGGTATCTTGAGAACCAAATTAGGGCCGCTTATGACTTCGACGGAACCCCTGTGAAC
The DNA here is from genome assembly GCA_017618495.1 of Bacilli bacterium. GTDB lineage: Bacteria > Bacillota_I > Bacilli_A > RFN20 > CAG-826 > UBA4951. The sequence continues at coordinate 4,846 of JAFZUD010000055.1, forward strand.
ATCATTTACAGAGCGAAAAAGTAACTTTTTCTAACTTTCTTCTTGGAAAAAAGTAAATATAGCAACGATGCCACTTTTAGTCGTTTTTTAGGCGAAAAAGTTCGATGAATGCTACACTTTATCCATTGTAAAGAATGAAAGCCCTTTCACCAAATATCTACTAATTTGTCAAAAAAGCCGATGGTATCGAATAAATAATGACTTTTTATTCTTGTCAAAAGTTAAAAAAGGTGTTAATTTTTTTATGACCATTTAGCAAAGGAGGAATGTCCCAATGAATAAAGCTGAATTAGTCGAAGCTGTTGCCGAAAAGGCCGAACTCTCGAAGAGAGACGCAGAAGCTGCCGTTGACGCCGTTCTCGAAGTCATCGAAGCCGCTGTTGTTAAAGGTGAAGAAGTCAAACTTTCTGGCTTCGGTTTCTTCTCATAGAAAGCCCGCGCTGCCCGCGAGGGAACCAACCCATCCAACCAGAAGAAGATCAAGATCCCAGCTTCCAACACCGTCGCTTTCAAGGTCTCCAAAGCCTTCAAAGAGAAACTCAACTAAGAATTTCTAATGACATCAAAGGCGGCCTCCGGGTCGCCTTTTTTATTGCCTTTAACACTTAGGGTGTTATAGGATAAAATTCCCTTATGAGAATTGAAGCCTTCGATTTCCTAAAAGATGTTTTCAGCAAAAACGGCTTTCACCTCTATGTTGTAGGTGGCACCGTCAGGGATTTTCTTTTGGGGAAAGAGATAACTGACCTCGACTTCGTCACAGACGCGACTCCAGAAGAGGAGATGAAGTTCATCCCTGAAGCAGATTTCACCTTCAAGAAGTTCGGCGCGGTCCGTTATCCCTATAAGGGAAAACACATCGATATCACGAGTTTGAGGCAAGAAGGGGAATATAATGATTCCCGACACCCTTCTAAGGTCACATTCGTGAAAGACCCTAAGCTCGATTACGTGAGAAGGGACTTCACGATCAACGCGATGTATCTCGATGAAGAATATAAGGTCATCGATTTCTCAAGTGGCCAAGAGGACCTCAAGAAGAAGCTAATCCGCTTCATCGGAGACCCGGTTAAGCGAATTGAGGAAGACCCACTTAGAATCGCAAGAGCCGAAAGGTTTGCGAAATCGCTAGGCTTCGAAATCGAAGAAAAAACCCTGCAAGCAATCAAATCTAAGCGTGATTTGCTTGAGAAATTGAACCCAGAGAAACTTAAAGAAGAGGAAAGGAAAGGTTGGAAAGGAACGTTATGAAGAATCCGTATTTGAATGCAGTCAGCTTCCATTACGTTCTTTTGGATTGCTACAAGAGACTTGGTCTCACCGAAGAAGAACTTTCCGTCATCCTCATGATCGATCACCTTATCGAGCAGGGGAACACCTTCATCAACAGCGACATGCTCGCCCTCAAGATGAATCTCAAACCTGCCGACATCGATAAAGACCTCACTGAACTCGTCAAAAAGAACTATCTCACCTATGACACGGTCGAAGGCAAGCTCACCGTCTCTTTGAGCAACCTCAAAGACAAGGTGTACGCCCTCTTCAAAGAGACCATGGACCGTGAGGCGAGCAAACTCACCGATAAGACAAGGGAAAAGGCCCTCTCAGAGATCCATTCCTTCTTTGAAGGACATCTTAACCGCAGCCTCTCCCCATTAGAGCAAAGCACCATCAACGAATGGCTTGATGCCAGATACACCCTTGATGAAATCAAGAACGCTCTTCTTGATACCCTCAAATCCGGTAAGAAATCCATCAGAGCCATCGAGAAAACCCTTAAGAGCGCAAGGAAAGCCCAGGACATCCTTAAGGAAGGAAGCAGCGCTGTAAGCGACACCTGGGACAAAGATATCGAAGCGACCATCGCGATCGCCAAAGACCTCTGGGGCAGCAAATAATGAAAAACGAAAAGGTAGCCGCTATTTTAAGCTACCTCCACGATAAATACGACGATGCCAAGACAGCATTAGATTTTTCTAATGACTACGAATGTTTGGTCTCGATTATTTTGAGCGCCCAAACCACCGATAAGAGCGTCAACAAAGTCACCCCGGCTCTTTTCAAACACTTCCCAGACTTCGAATCCCTAGGAAAAGCCTCAATCGAAGAGATCGAAAACGACATTAAGACCTTAGGCCTATACCACAACAAGGCTAAGAGCATTAACGCTCTCGGCAAGGTTATGGCTAGCGAGTATAACAGCGTCATCCCAAGCGACAAAAAGATCCTCACATCGCTTCCAGGAGTCGGCATCAAAACCGCTGGAGTTTTCCTTCTCGAAAGAAGGGGAGAGCAAGTCATTCCAGTCGACACTCACGTGAGAAGAATCGCAATTCGTTTAGGTTTTGCAGGGGAAAATGACGATTTTAGCGCGATTGAGCGCAAATTAGAAAAAGCGTTCCCTTATGAGGAACACTCTTTTGTGCATCATTCTTTCATCAACTTTGGGAGAACCAAATGCTCTGCCCAAAGACCAGCTTGCGAGGGTTGCCCTCTAGCAGTTTATTGCAAATACAATTCATCCACCAAAGGCAAGAAATCCAAACGTGGATGATATCCCTCTTTGATGAGGTGGCCTTTCTCTTTGATCTCAGATACGGGAATAGATGCGCGAGGTTTGCTTCTATAGAACTCGCAGATGTATTTCGCGTCGATCAAATAGACTTCATGAAGTAAGTCGATGGAGATGATGAAGAAAGCGATTCCGCCTTGGCGGATAACCTCTTCAAGATGGTCGACTTGCTGTGGGGCGATGTTATTCAAAGGAAGAGAAGTCTTTGACTTCGTGCTCTTGGCCTCAAAGTCTAAATACTTTCCTTTGTAGACTCCGTTATAGTCGGTCGTGGACTGGGTCTCAAAATACGCTTGGGTGATTGTCGCACCATGCGAATAATCGACTTTGACGATATTGATTGGGGTTGGCCTCTTATAAATAAGAGCCATCCCTTTTTCTCTGTAGTATAAGCAGGAATCGTTGAGCTCATTCTCAAGAACCATGCCGCGGTTTGCCGCACTTAAAATATGCTTCTTGGCTTTGACTGACTTCTTAGCCTTCAAAGGTGCGGTAGGGGCTTTGACTCCGGCAGGATATTTGATTGTCATTTGAAAGTCTCCGCGACAGCAATGTCCCATTCTTCTGGGTTAACGGCTTCGCCGCTTGTGAGTTTCTTGATGATTTTGGACACAGGCAATGGTGCGTGATGGTAATGGGTTAAGGTTTTCCCGTATTCTTCCGCTAAGATATCAGGTCTATCTAATACGGCTTTATAGAGATCCATGAGGTTATAGGCATCTGCTAAGGCGTCATGGGCCTTTCCTTCGAAAGGAACCTGGAAGACTTTGAGGTAATTGGCAAGAGAAAGAGGGTTGCCATTTAGGTCTTGGACGTATGGAGCGAGGAAAGCGCTGAAATCGAAATCGTTCCTCGTGATGTATTTGACGATGATCTCACTAGCATCAGGATTCTCTTCTAAGGACCTATGGAAGATGACCATGTCATGGTTACCAAAGGTAACAAAAAGAGCATCTTCCCAATGTTTGCCGACGTATTTGCGGAAATCACGGAGGACTTCGGCGAATGGTCTGCCTTCTTTTTTGAGAAGCTGCTCACTGATGCCAGTCATATTCTCGACGAAATGGCCGATTCTGTTATGGGCTAAGACATAACGCTTGAATGGGGCGTGGACTTTCTTGATAGTGCCATCTTCGTTGAGGGTGGTTAAGTATGCGCCGATCTCGATCATCTCATGACTATATCCCGTTCCCTCAAGGTCGACAAAAACGAGCGTGCGTTTTTTCCTGAGTTTGCGGTCGAGAATTTTCATGGGCATATGATAACACGAAAAAGGGCTCTCGAAGGGGGTAAAAAAAGCGCCCCCTTATGGGCGGCGCTTGCGACTTGCGTATCTTTCCTCGTCTTCAGAGCTCTTGTAGTTCTCTTTCTTGCAGCAATCTTTGTCTTTGCAGCAATCCTCGTCCTTCTTATTGAATGGCGACATGGCGGCATAGTAGACAGGGATGAGAAGGAAGAGGATCCACATTGGGTGCCATAACTCGAAGTAGAAGCCTAAGAAGATGTAGACGGCAACAATTAAGACTGGCAAGGCGAATTTGTTTGGGTTTCTCTTTTCGATGGCCTCAAGGATGGAAGCGATAACGATAGGGAAGAGGATGACGATCCACCAGGTTGACCATCCGTAATATGGGACGTAGAAGCCAAGGAGTAAGTAGGTGATGACGGCGCAGAGCATGAGAACGGAAGTGGTGACGGTGATGGCGGTCTGCCAGGCTTTGCTCTTGTGGCCGTCATACTTCCTATATTTCTTTTTGGCCTCGGCGATCGATAATCTTTCGCCATCTTTGTCGATGATGGTGACTCCCTCATCATCAATCTCCACGGATTGTCCTTCATCGTCAGTGAGAGAGACGCCGGCTGGGCCATTTCTAGAAGCTCTTTCCTCTTTGACGTTGCGGGCGATGTCCTCAATGGATTCGTCTGTGTTGAGAAGGTCGTCAAGTGACACGCCATAGATCTTGGCAAGACAAATAAGGTTATCTGTGTCAGGCGACGCCTCTGCGCGCTCCCACTTGGACACGGCTTGACGTGATAGGCCTAACCTGTCCGCGAGCTCTTCCTGTGAGAGTCCGCTCTTCTTTCTGAGCTCAATTAGTCTGTTTGCGATTTCGATGTTCATTCTTTTGTCCTCCGACAGGCACTAGATTAAATAAGCAACTGGTTGCGTACTACCAAGTCTGGTTTGCACTTCAGCAACTATCGGTTGCGGAAATTAAAATATTCAGTATTTGCGGTGGTTTTTGAACCAAAAATATTTTACAAAAATAAAAAATTTTTTCAAAAACTTTAGAAGTATTTTTCGTAAATATTATTGAGCCCCATTATTGAACTAAGATACGCGCTTAAATATAATTTAAGGAAGGTATGGAAAAGAACGTTAAACTAACCATAAACGACATCTACAACCGTCGTTTCGAAAAAGATGTCAAAGGCTATAACCCAGATGAGGTTGATGCCTTCCTCGATGAGATCATCAAGGATTATGACGCCTACGAGAAGGCGCTCGCATCTCTTGAGGATGAGGTAGACAAACTCAACAAAGAGCTCTCTTCCAAAACCAATGACGTCTCCACTCTCGCCAAGAGAGCGATGGACGCCGAAAGCAAGGCCAAGGAGCTTGAGATCCAAAACGCCTCGCTCAACAACAAGTTCGCGGGTATCAAGCCAGGCGAAACCATAACCGCGGAGAATCTTGAATACATTCAGAAGATCCACGATTATGAAACCTTCCTGTATCAGCAAGGTTACGATGTGACCAAAATCAGGAAGAACAACAAATAAGAAACATTCCGACCCAGGCGACTACTGGGAAACTAGAGGAAAGTCCATGCTCGCACACCCTGTGATGGATGTAGTGATTGCGCTAGGCCAATAAATAAGCCTAGGCACGTAGGAGTACGTGACGGCGGATGAACATCTCCCGTAGATGGGAATCCATAAAGTGCCACAGAGACGAGCTTGTTAGCGATAACAAGATGAAACGTTGGTAAACCCCACAAGCGAGAAACCCAAATTTGGTAGGGGAAGAAGAAGGAGAGAACCGAATCGAATTCTTCCAGAGAAATCTGAGATTAATTATCGCCCTCGACAGAACATGGCTTATCGGGTCGGAAACTCACTAGCAACAAAAAAGAAGGAGACCAATGAACTTACCTACGAAATTAACACTTAGCCGTATCGTGATCGTCGTGGTCATGCTCATTGGCTTATTCACCTGCGACATCCTTTATAAGGCTGGCGTTCTTACCATGCCAACCCTTGGCCCAGTCAATGTCGCCTATCTTATCTGCTTCGTTCTCTTCATCATCGCTTCAATTACCGATGCCTTAGATGGAAAGATCGCCAGAAAATACAACCTTGTCACCGACATGGGCAAATTCCTTGATCCAGTCGCTGACAAGCTTCTCGTTAACTTAACCCTTATATATTTAGCCCTTCCTCATTTCGGTTTAGCTAATCAGGCAACAATCCCTCTCTTCTGCGTCATCATCATGATCGGTAGAGACCTCATCATCGACGCCTTCAGATTGGCAGCCGCTTCAAAAGGCTCCATCCTTGCCGCGAACATCTTCGGTAAGCTCAAGACCGTCTTCCAGATGATCGCCATCCCAATGGTTCTCCTCAACAGCTGGCCATTCGCCTATTTCGATGGAGGTTGGGACAATTACCTGAGAATCTGCAACATCGCCGTCTACATTGCTACCGCGATGTCGCTCCTCTCATTAATCATTTATCTCAAGCAAAACTGGCATATTTTGACTGAGGAGAAACAAAAATGATCAATCTTGAGAAAGCGAAATCCGTCCTTAAGGCTCTTGAAGAAAAAGGACTCACCCTTGGCTCTGTTGAGTCTCTTACCGGGGGATTATTCGCTTCCACGATTTGCTCCGTCCCTGGAGCGAGCAAAGTCTTCAAAGGCTCATTCATCACCTATGCGACGAGCATGAAGACTGACTTCCTCAACATCAACAAGGACTTCATCGACAAATATGGAGTCGTCTCCAAAGAGGTCGCTAGAGAGATGGCCATCATCGGCCGTCACGGCCTTGAAGTCGATGTCTGCGTCTCCTTCACTGGCAACGCCGGACCAACCAAAGAAAAAGGTAAGGCGCCCGTTGGACGCGTGAATATGTGCGTATCCACACGCGAAGGTTACGTGAACATTGAGAAGAACTTCAAACTCGAAAGAAATGAAATGAGAGAAGAGTGTGTGAATTCGATGCTCGACGCTCTCGAAGAAATTTACGGAAAATAAAAAAATTGGGACAAAGTTCCCTATATATAAGGTGGAGGTCATTAAATATGGCAAAAGCTAAAGAAACGCAAAACCAAACCAACAGAGACGAAGCTCTCGCCTTAGCCATCAAGAACATTGAGAAAGCATATGGCAAAGGATCCGTCATGAAACTCGGAGATCGCCCACACGTTGATGTGGACGTCATCCCTTCCGGTTCCCTTCTCATCGACAACACCTTAGGTGTCGGCGGTTATCCAAAAGGACGTATCGTCGAGATCTATGGTCCAGAGAGCAGTGGTAAGACCACTCTCGCTCTTGAAGCAGTCGCCCAAGCCCAGCAAAAAGGCGGACGCGCTGCCTATGTCGATGCTGAACACGCAATCGATCCAGAATACGCCGCCAAGCTTGGCGTCGATATTGACGAACTCATCCTTTCCCAGCCAGATAATGGCGAACAAGCCCTTGAGATCGTTGAGATGCTTGCCCAGTCTGGCGCGATCGACATCATCATCGTCGACTCCGTCGCCGCTCTTGTTCCGCAACAGGAACTCGATGGCGTCATGAGTGACAACCAAGTCGGACTCCAGGCCCGCCTTATGTCGAAAGCCATGCGTAAGCTCGCAGGTATCCTCAATAAGACCGGATGCTGCGTCATCTTCATCAACCAGCTCCGTGAGAAAGTCGGAGTCTTCTATGGCAACCCAGAGACCACGACCGGTGGCCGTGCCCTTAAGTTCTACGCCTCCATCCGTGTTGACTTAAGAAGACAAGACGCCATCAAAGCCGGTGTCGATATCATCGGTAACACCGTCAAAGTCAAAGTCGTTAAGAATAAGGTCGCGCCGCCATTCAAGAGCTGCTCCGTCGACATCATCTTCGGCAAAGGCATCTCCAAAGAAGGCGAACTCCTTGATGTCGGTGTCGAAAAAGGATTCATCCAGAAGACCGGCAACTGGTACGTCATCGATGGTGAGAAGATCGGAAACGGCCGTGAAGCCGCTAAAGACTTCCTCCTCTCCAACGAGAAAGTCGCCAAAGAGATCGAAGAGAAGATTCGTGCTTCCTTTGCCGCCAGTGGAGTTGCTGCCACCGACGATGGCGAAGTTATCGAATAACCACTAAACAAATTAGGCCCGTGAACCCACGGGTCTTTTTTTGTGGCAAAATGCAAAAATAATTGGGTTTTGTAGGTGATTTTTTGCTTTTTATAAGCGCTTTCCTAAACTTTTTTGCGTAAACTTTGCTATTCGCTATAGAGTTTTTTAACTCTAGTTTCTATAATTTCCTTGGTACCAAATGGTCCGCTACCCAATTCATATAGATTGGCTAGGTTACGTTTCGGGAACGATCCCCGTGATATACACATATCCAGAAAACGGAATTCTTTCATTTTAATGAATGGGTATAGCCTTTGATGCTTATCATTTTTTAGGAGTTATAAAAAATTTATGGATCCAGTATTAGCAATAGTCCTTATCTGCGTTGCTCTTTTACTCGGTATCCTCGGAACTTTCTTCGTGATGCAGTTCGTCACGAACGGAAAAGTTAAGAGTGCTGAGAAGAGTTCGAAACAAATCGTTCGCGACGCGGAAATCAAGGCCGAGCGAATCACCAAAAACGCGGAGATCGACGCTAAGCAGACTGCCTTCGAGATGAAGCAGAACGCTCAGAACGAAATCCGTCAGATGAAGCAAGAGATTCAGCTTGCCCAAAACAAACTCGATGCCCGTGAAGAGGCTATCGATGCCCGTGACAATGCCCTTGTCCAGAAAGAGAACGCTTTAGACAGAAAGAGCGAAACCCTTTCCCAGAAGATCGAGGCCAATGACAGAAAGTCTGAGGAACTCGACAAGAAGATCGACGCCATCATCTCCGAGCTTGAGAAAGTCTCCGGCATGTCCGTCAAGGAAGCCCACGACGAAATCATGGCCAGAGTCGAAAGCAAGATGTCGACCGAAATCGCCGCTTACATCAAGAACGCGGAAGATGAGGCCAAAGACACTGCCGAAGCCAAGGCCAGAGATCTTCTCGCCCTCGCTTGCGACAAATACGCTCAAGATGTCACCACCGAACGTTCGGTCGCCGTCATCGCCCTTCCAACCGATGAACTCAAAGGACGCATCATCGGACGTGAAGGAAGAAACATCCGTGTCCTTGAAAGCACCCTTGGCGTTGACCTTGTCATCGATGACACCCCAGAGGTCATCACTATCAGCTGCTTCAACCCAATCAGACGTGAAATCGCCCGTAGAACCATGGAAGCCCTCGTCAAAGACGGCCGTATCCAGCCAGGCAGAATCGAAGAGATCGCTGCCAAGTTCAAGGTCGAAGTCGAAAACGATTGCCAGAAAGCCGGTGTCGATGCCGCCAACAAGCTTGGCCTCCCACGTATCAACCGTGAGCTCCTCGCCGTCCTTGGCAAACTCAAATACCGTACCTCTTATGGTCAGAATGTCCTTCAGCATTCCATCGAAGTCGGTTATCTCACCGGCATCATGGCCGCTGAACTTGGCCTTGATCAGAACTTAGCCCGTCGCGCTGGTCTTCTCCATGACATTGGCAAAGCCATCGACTTCGAGCAAGAAGGTTCACACGCTTCCTTGGGCGCTGAACTTGCGAGAAAGTATGGCGAGCCAGACGTGGTCGTCAACTCCATCGAAGGCCACCATGGCGATGTCCCTCTTAAGAGCGTCATCTCCCATCTCGTCGTTGCTGCCGATACCTTAAGCGCTGCCCGCCCAGGCGCCAGAAGCGAAACTCTTGAAACCTACACCAAACGTATCACTCAGCTTGAAGAGATCGCCAAAGGTTATGATGGCGTTCAGCAGGCTTACGCTATGCAGGCCGGCCGTGAGATTCGTGTCATGGTCATCCCTGAGAGAGTCAGCGACGCCGAAGCCGTCAGAATGGCGCAGCAGCTCCGTGAGCAGATTGAGACCACGATGACCTATCCAGGTCAGATCAAGGTCTCCGTCATCCGTGAGTACCGCGCTAACGAATTAGCGAAATAATCAAAGGAAGATGAAAATCCTTTTCTTTGGAGATATTGTGGGGAAGGTGGGTCGCGACGCGGTCCATCTTTCTTTGCCTAAACTCGTCAAAAAATATGGCGTTGATTTCGTTATCGCCAATGGCGAGAATGCCAGCCACGGAAAAGGCCTCACCGAATCCAATTACCATTTCCTCGTCGAAAGCGGTGTCGACTGCGTCACCCTTGGGAACCATTACCATTCCAAGAGCCAGATCGACTACTACATCGACGATGCTGACTATTTAGTCAGACCTATCAACCTCAAGAACTACGCTCTCGGAGAAGGCTCAGCCGTCTTCACCGTGAACGGCATGGATGTTCGTGTCACCAACGTCATGGGACAAGCCTTCATGAGTGAAGAAGTGGAAGACCCAATCAAGACGATGGAGGAATTCTTGGAAACCACCAAGCCATGTATCCACATCGTTGATTTCCACGCTGACTCAACAAGCGAGAAAGCCATATTCGGTCACTTCTTCGATGGAAGAGTCACCGCAGTTCTTGGAACCCACACCCATGTAGCCACAAATGATTGCCGCATCTTAGAAGGCGGAACAGCTTTCCAAAGCGATGTCGGCATGTGTGGCGATCCTGATGGCGTTATCGGTTTCGAAAAAGAAAGCGTCATCAACCGCATCGTCTATGGCGAAGGCCGTTTTGAGTTAAACGACAAAGCCAGGATGATGATCAACGCCGTCCTTATCGACGTCGATGAACTTACCTATAAAGCAACCGCGATTACCC
>JAFZUD010000056.1 GCA_017618495.1 Bacilli bacterium
GATGTCTGTTGTAACCTTGAACTCTGCGGTGCTCGTCCAGACCTGGTCATCATAGACCCAAGTCTCGATCCGCGTGATGCCAGTTTGAATCGGTTCTTTTCCAGAAGAGATTTTATCGGTAGCAGGGTTAGCGGATAGATTGGCTTTATTGCCCCAAACCACATCGACCCAACCAGGGAAATCGATGAAAGGATTGCGGTTATGCTGGAAGTTTTTGAAAATCAGGTTGTTTCTGTGAATCTCATATTCATCAACCGGATCCATCTTGTGCCACTCAAGGAGATCGCTAAGGATTCCCATGCAGACAGGGTGGGTGGCGCTAGAAGATTCAGCCGCTCCGTTATCGGTCGCGTAATCGACGAGAAGGAGGTTAGGGTTGTAGTCGGTGATGATGTCGGTGCCTGAGAAGTTGTTATAGCAGGCAGCCATGTAGAAGAGGGCGCGGGCGATATCGCCTTTGTCGCTATCCTGTGGTTCAAAGACGACGTTAGCCTGGTCCTCATTGTGGGCGTGGAGCTGAGGTCCGAGATAATTGCCGTTTAACCAAGCTTTCTGGTCTCCGGCGTTTTTCGTTGAGGCGTCGTCTTTCTTGACGAAACCATATGGGTTGTTGTTGTGGTAGGACTGGTTGACCAAACCATCGCCTGAGATGAGGTGGTGGACGTCGGTTCCAGCAGGGCCTTCTGCGCCTGAAGGGGCCTTAAAGCCTCTTGACTGACACCAGACGTGTTCTCTATTTGTGCCGCTCGCATTATGGTCGCCCCATTCTTTGATGCGGCCTGCCTCAACGATCGAGCCATTCTCATCCACGTTCCTGTAAAGGGTATGGACGTAAGGGTTTGATGCGGCGTCTGATTTGGCGTTAGAGAGGTAGGAATACTTTGTATATGTGTTCGTTGAGGAATCGTAAGTGATTCCGCTCGTGCTATCCGAGGCTGCAGGGGAAAGGTTCCAGTCTCTGTCGGTGATTTCGTAGATCTTCCAGACGTTGTCGTAGGTATAGTAGTCGAAATCCTGAAGGATTGGCTTGAGGTTCTTAAGGAGGTTGTTTCCGTTTCTTTCGGAAGCCTCTAAGGTATTGAGGCTTGAGTAGTAATCCCTGATCTCCGTTTCGGTTGAGTCGTTTAGATCAATCGTGGTCGGAAGCTTGGTCTCATATCTTGGTCCTGAAGGACTTTCAGAGCTAGGAATAGGCAAAGAAGCCGCCCCAAGGAGAGAGAATGATGACACAAGGCCGATCAGCAGTATGTTGCGTTTAAACTTATTCATATCTAAATTGTGAGTATTTTTGGGAAATATATCAAATGATATATAAAAAACCGAGCCATTAATTTTGGCTCGGCTTCTTTTTCGTTAATTAGAAGATCACCGCGTCGACGAGGTTGCAATAAACGTATGTCTTGCCTTCGTTTTCCTCGGTGTAAGGATCGAAGACACCTGCGACGGTGATGATGGTTCCTTCAGCTGGAAATTCCTGGGGGTATTTCCTTTTTTCCCTAAGGACGAACTCGAAATCTTGGGTGCAGCACAAAGTGCTATCTATGACGGTGCAGGCGTAGAAGTAATAGCCTTCCCAAGTGGAAGAATATACGGTGAACTGGCCTTTGACCTTCATTGTCTTGCCGCGATAATCCTCGACGTGGTCGGCGATATACCAGGCTTCGGTGAGGGCGGCGGTCTCCGAATAAACGGAGATATCGACGTCGACTTTGTCGTAGTTCCCACTATAGACGGCACGCGACGATGCTTGGCTCGATTCCTCTTCGGACGAGCTCTTTCTTGGATAGTAATACTTCTCGCTTGTGCTCGTCTCTTCCGCGAAAAGGCTGTCCATCACGTTTCCGTGAAGACCGCAAGAAGATAGGGATAATGACCCTACCATCAACAACAATTTAGCTAGCTTTTCCAATTTTGAACCCTCCCTTGAAGATGCCAATGACAAAACAGATTGCAAATAATATGACGTCGACGGCGACGATTGTCGCTCCGACAGGCGTGCCAATAAGGATCGCGGCGAATAGGCCGGTAACGGCGCAAACCACCGAGAAGATGGCGGATACGATGGTGACTGTCTTGAAACTATTGAAGAGTCTCATTGCCGAAAGGGCAGGGAAGACGATTAAGGCGGAAATAAGGAGGGAGCCAACGAGATTCATCGCCAAAACGATGATGACGGCGATGACGATGGCAATGATGAGATTGTGTAAGCCAGCCTTGACGCCGACGGCTCTTGAGAAGCCTTCGTCGAAGGTGATGGCGAAGATCCTGTTGTAGAAGAGGACAAAGAACAAAACGACGAGAACGGATAAGATGACGCATACCCAGACCTCTTCTGGTTTAAGAGTGAGGATGGAGTATGAGCCAAATAAGGAAGAACAAACGTCGCCAGAGACATTGGCGGAATTCGCGAAGAGGTTGACGATAAGGTAACCGAATGCCAGCGCTGCTACTGACACCATCGCGATTGCCGCGTCTCCTTTCACCTTGGTGTTTTGGCCGACTCTTAGCAAAAGGATAGCTGCGATGATCGTCACCGGCATGATGATGAACATGTTTTTGCTAAGCCCGACGACTTGGGCTACGCACATGGCGCCAAAGGCGACGTGGCTAAGTCCATCTCCGACGAAGGAGAATCTTTTGAGGACGAGCGTGACGCCTAGGAGCGAGGAGCATAACGCAATCAAAACGCCAACGATTATGGCGTACCGGACAAACGGCATCGAAAGATACATCTGAAGCTTGTCAAAGATCTCTGACATCTTATTTGTCCTCCTTAGATTGGCTCACGAAAAGCTTGCCTAACGGGCTTGAGAGATATTCTTTCTTTGTACCAAAGAAGGTTTCTTTTCCTAAGTGAAGGATATGCTTTGAGTATGTAAGGGCAGCACCGATGTCATGGGAGATGACGATGATGGTGATGCCTTCTTGATTGAGGGCAGAGATGAGTTCATACATCTCGGCAGTGACCTTTGGGTCGAGCCCTGATATCGGTTCATCGAGAAGGAGCACTTTCTGAGTCGAACAGAGGGCTCTTGCCAATAGGACCCTTTGTTGTTGTCCGCCAGAGAGTTCCCTGAAGGATTTTTTCGCTAGGGAGAGGACATTCATCCTTTCCATGTTGGTCCTAGCTAACTCTTTGTCGGATCTGTTATAGAAAAGCCTCCATCCTAAGCGGCTTTGGCAGCCGGATAAGACGATTTCATAGACGGAGGCGGGGAAGTCCTTTTGGATGCTTGTCTGCTGTGGGAGATAACCGATTTCATTCTGCTTTAGGCCGTCGCCGAAAACAATCGTGCCACCTAGAGGCTTCTGTAAGTGCAGAAGCGTCCTCATGAGGGTAGATTTTCCTGATCCGTTCTCGCC
>JAFZUD010000057.1 GCA_017618495.1 Bacilli bacterium
AACGATATTCTTAGTGTCGGGATTAAAACGATAAGGCATGTACTACTTTAGTGTTTCGGCTTGTAGGCTCTTGTGGCTTTGACGGCTTCGACCCAGCCTTCATAGAGGGATTCGGCTTCCGCTTTCTCCATCTTTGGGGTGTAGCGTTTGGCTTCTTTGTGGCTAGCAAGGATGTCTTTGTAGTCAGTGAAGAAACCGCAGGCAAGTCCAGCGAGGTATCCAGCGCCTAAAGCTGTGGTCTGGATGCATTTTGGAAGCGAGACTTCGCACTGGAGGATATCGCTTTGGAATTGCATGAGTAAGCAGTTGGCGGACGCTCCGCCATCGACTCTTAATGTCTTAAGTGAGAGACCGGAATCCTTGACCATCGTGTCAAAGACGTCTCTAGACTGATAGGCAATGCTATAGAGGGTGGCTCTGGTGATGTTATGACGATCAGCGCCACGGGTTAATCCGAAGATGGCGCCACGGGCATCATCATCCCAATATGGGGTGCCTAGGCCAACGAAAGCTGGAACTACATAAACGCCATTGGTGTCAGGCTTTCTCTGCGCGTATTCCTCGCACATGGAAGAATCTTTGAACCAATCCATCTCATCGCGAAGCCACTGCACTGCCGCGCCGCCAATGAAGACAGAGCCTTCAAGAGCGTATGTGGTCTTGCCGCCGATTCTCCAACCGACCGTGGTAAGAAGACCGTTCTTGGAGATGATTGGGTTCTCGCCGATATTCATAAGCATGAAGCAACCGGTACCATAGGTATTCTTGCTTTCGCCTTTGTCGAAGCAGCACTGCCCAAACAAAGCGGCTTGCTGGTCGCCAGCGACGCCATAGATATGGATGTGTCCACGGAAGAAGCTCGCTTCTCCATAATCGGCAGAATTATCGAGAACCTTTGGAAGCATGTTTTTGTTGATGCCCCAAATAGCGCATAGTTCATCATCCCAATCCATCGTGAAGATATTGAAGAGAAGGGTTCTTGAGGCATTAGAGACATCGGTATAGTGATTGCCTTTGGTCATCTTGTAGATGAGCCAGGAATCGACGGTACCAAACATAAGGTCGCCATTGTTCATCTTCTCTTCGGCGCCTGGGACCTTTTCCAAAATGAAGCGGATCTTCGAAGCACTGAAATATGGGTTGATTCTTAAACCGGTCTTGGAACGGATTAGCTCGTCTTTGTCCATGTAGCGTTGGCAGATGTCTTGGGTTTGCCTCGACTGCCAAACGATAGCAGGATAGATGGCTTTGCCAGTCTTCTTGTCCCAAACGATCGTGGTCTCACGTTGGTTGGTGATGCCAAAGCCAGCGACTTGTTCGTAAGTGATGTTGGCTTTGATCATGAGCTCGTTGATGACGTCAACGGCGCTGACCCAGAGTTGGTCAGGGTCTTGTTCAACCCATCCAGGCTCTGGATATAGGCAATCAAGAGGGCGTTGGGCCATCTCAAGTTCTTCGCCTTTGTTGGAGATGAGAATAGCACGAGTCGAGGTCGTGCCTTGGTCGATAGCGATTATGTATTTTTCCATGCTTAAATTATAGCCCTTTATGCGAGCGCGTAGAAGAGTCTCCTAGAACTAAGCGAAAAGAAAAAATCCACGGGGGTTTTGCCGTGGATTTTGATTCATTTTACCTGTTTTTCGAAGCAAGTCTCGCCTCGATTTCATCAATCTCTTTGACGATATCTTTGGTGAGGACCTCACAACCGTTTTTGGTGATGAGAAGATCGTCTTCAATTCGGACTCCGATGTTCTTCTCGGCAATGTATAAGCCTGGCTCATCGCTGATGACCATTCCTGGCTCAAGAGGGATCTTCTTGGATTCGGTTGAGAGAGGGGTTTTATATGGGTCGTGCGTATCTAAGCCGATGAGGTGGCTAACACCATGGAAGTAATACTTGGAGATATCTTCCTTCTTCTCGATGATGCCGTATCTAAGGCATTCGCTGGCGAGGTATTCGATCGTGCGGTTCTGGAGTTCTTCAATGGTCAAACCAGGTTTGGCGATCGAGGCGATCATCTTGTTGCAGCCAAGGACGATCGAGTAGATGAGCCTTTGGTATTCGTCGAATTTGCCGTTTACCGGTGCGCATCTGGTGACGTCGGCGCAGTAATAGTTATGTCTTGAACCAAGGTCACAAAGCAAGAGGTCTCCGTCCTTCACCTGCCCTTGTGGGTTTGGGTAATGGAGGATGGCAGCGTTTCTGCCAGCGGCCATGATGGTGTTGAAGGCAGTGCCTTGATAACCGCTTTCGTCGTTGATGGTGTGATGGAAGACGTCAGCGAGCTCATATTCCTTCTTGCCGTCTTTCATATTCGCCCAGATCGCATAAATGCCAAGCTTGGTGACTCTGATGGCTTCCCTAAGCTCTTCGACTTCACGGGCGCTCTTTCTAAGACGTAGGGTGGTGATAAGAGGGAAGGCATCGTTAACGATGACATCGCTATAGGTGTTCTCGATGATGCGCTTCATCTCTCTTGTGTCTGTGTCATCGGCAATTTTGATCTCGCGGTCAAGGTCGAGGTAGACACGTTTGATCTCGCCGTAGGCGTCTTCGCCAAGGATGAGATCAAGCTTAGCTTGGAAAGAGATATTCGTCATGACGTTGCTGATTCCGCTGATGGCGCTAGCTTCGTCGCTCTTGAGCCTCTTGCCGTACCACTTCTCTTTTCTTTCGTCGAATGGGCTGATGAAAAGGAATTCCTTCATCTCACCTTCGCTGTTAAGGAGAAGGAGGACGCTATCAGGCTGATCGATGCCGGTTAGGTAATAGAAATTGCGGTTGACCTCAAATGGATATCCTTCATCGGCGGAAGAGACTTTCTCGACTCCGCTATAAAGAATCATCACGCTTGGGGATTCCATCAAGTTGACGGCTCTTTGCCTTCTTTCGGCGTATTCGTTTGGACTGATCATAATTGTCTTCTCCTTTTCACTAAGGATTCTTTTTGGCTTTCTATCTCGATGTGGTTAGCATGCTTTTCTACTAGAGGCTTAACTATCTTAGCATCGCCAGAGACCTTTAGAGAAACATTCTCTAAAAATGAGGCGTCGCTAATCGTGACTCCTAAGCGTTCGCATTCCTTTTCGAAGGAGGAATAATCGCTATAGCCCATGGAAAGGGTTGCTTCATATCCTTCAACGAGGTCAGCCATATCGGCCTCTTCCACCGCTTTCAGGCCAACGTCACGGTATGTTCTCGTGAGTCTTCCTAAGCCAAGCTTGGTTCCGCCGAAATAACGGACGACGACAAGAAGGACATGGTCCACTTCCCTGCCTCTAAGGATTTCAAGAAGAGGGAG
>JAFZUD010000058.1 GCA_017618495.1 Bacilli bacterium
GACCGGCGTCTTCTCCCTCTTCATGATCGTTGCCATCACCCTTCAGGTCTTCTTCCCTCTCTTACCGATGTATTCAATCGGCTATCTCCTTGGCATATGCGCTCTCCACTCTCTTGTGGTGGAAGACGAAAGAAAAGCCAGACAGACACAGCTTGATGAGGCCAACTTCCGCGTCTCGATCGATTCCTTGACTGGAGCGATGACGAAATACGCCTACGTCGATGCTGAAACCAAGATCGACTCCCAGATCGACAATGGAGAATTAGGCCCTATGGCGACCGTCGTCTTCGATTTGAATGACCTTAAGAAAATCAACGACACCAAAGGCCACCAGGCCGGAGACAAATACATCATCGATTCCGTGAAGCTCATAAAAGAATACTTCAGGAACATCCCTGTCTACCGCGTAGGCGGAGATGAATTTGCGATCATCCTCACTGGGGACGATTACGAAAGAAAAGAAGCGATGCTTAGAGCCTTCAACGAGAAGATCGACGACAATGTCGAAAGAGGAAACACCATCGTCATCTCCGCGGGTTCAGCCGATTATGATCCAGAAAGGGACAGCACGATCCTCCAGGTGTTCACCCGCGCTGACAGAGAGATGTTCGTGAGGAAACGCTCCCTCAAGGAAAGACAGGCTAAGAAACAATAAAAAGGACGCACTAATCAGGCGTCCTTTTTTCTTCGTTCTTTTTATTCTTCCTTGAGAGCCAAAGGCTTGATTCTCATGGCCACCTCATTAGCGATGAGTGAGAGGGTGAGCATGATCGTCGCGCCCCAGGAGACATCGCTAAGGTAGTGGGCGGCTGCAAGGATTCTCGCAATAGCGACGAGTAATGTCAGAGCGCCCGCCACGATGAAGGCAGGGAGCTGATACTTCGCATACTTCTTGTTGGCTAACGGGAAGAAGGTCGCTGCGACAAAGAGGATAGATACCTCAGCGGTATGCCCGCTTGGATATGATTTGAAGTTATCCTTCGGGATGTCATAAAGCTCCATCAAGTCTTTGTAGTTCTTGCACGGTTCCCACCAATTGTGGAAGGCGATATTCGCATTAGCCGAAATCAATCTGTAGCGAGGCCTGTGCATGAGACTCTTAAGCCCTGTGACCGCGCCTAGTAAGGCGATGACAAGGATTCCCGCGATGATCACGAAGATGATCCACATATTCTGGTTCTCACAGTCTTTGAAGAGAAGGTAGCCTCCAAAGCCGGCTGCCGCTTCTGGGATGATGACGATAAGGTAGCCAACCCATTCTGGGGCGGCGCCATAGAAACCGTTGATTCCGAAGTACTCGCCAGCAGGGTAGTAGATGGATATGCCAAAACAAACCGCCGCCATTAGGCCAAACAAGACTTTGAGGAAGGTCTTGTAATTGCCTTTGACGATGAAGGCGATGAAACCGCCTCCCATTGCCGCGACCCCGGCAAAACCGATAGTCGGAAGGATGGCGGACACAGCTAAGGCAAACCCGTTTGTCGGGGATGCGATTGCAGTGGAGATGCTTAAGTCAAAAAGCGACCCGAAAACAATGCCGATGACCGCGATTCCCCACGCGATGATTAAAGGGATTCTCATGTTCTTCATGTGATAGACCTCTTGCCTATTATTATACGTGTTCGAAAACGCTTTGTTTTCCCTTCTTTTCTTTGGGGTGAAAGAGTTTCTTCATTTCTATCCTTTTATGAAATAAACTTATCTCATATGGATGATTTCTTTAGGTTTGACGGCAACTACACTCGCACGCCTGAAGGCTGGGGCTCTTGGCAGCAGCTTTTGATGGTCACGTCCTTTGTCGTGGCGATGGTCTTTTTCGCAGTCTACTTTGGCATGAAGTATCGCCATGAGGAGGAAGCGAAGAAGCTTTTAGTTTTGAAAGTCACCGCCATCGCGATCGACGTGATTGAACTCACTAGGATCATCGCATTGGTCTTCGGTGGAGGAAACGGCCCTGAGGCTCTCCTTTATTACTTGCCTTTATTCCTTTGCAGCTTCCAGTTCATCTCAATCCCGGTTGCCGCTTTCGGGAAAGGAAAGATTCGCGAAGCCGCGACGGATTTCCTCTTCCTCTTTGGTATCCTTGGAGCGATCGCCGGAACATATGGGGCAGGGCAAAACTATGGTGCCTATCCGGTCTGGAGCTTCCACAACGTCTTCTCGACCATCACCCACACGATGTCAGGCTTCGCTGGCTTATATGTCGCGATAGTTGGCCTACTCACCCTCAAGGTGAAGAACATCAAATGGGTCGTCGCCATATTGTTTGGCTTTGCCATCGTCGCCTATATCGTCGATATCACGATCGACTACAACTACATGTTCCTCATGAGGGGAGATGGCACGCCGTATGACATGTTCTATGACCTCGTTCATGGAAATCGTATCCTTTATCCGTTGACCGTCATGTTCCTCTTCATGCTTTATATGGCTGCGGTCTATGGTACCGCATATGCCATACCATCCTTCAGAAAGCAGGCTTTTGAGAGAGAACCTGCAACAGAGGCAAATTGACCGATTTTTCAAGTGGTCTTAGAATAGCGTTGCTACATAGGTAAACAACATGAAAAAGAAACCATTATTATTCGCCGCATCCGCCGCCGCAGTCCTCTTGGGATCGTGTGGCCCATTCACCTCCCATTGGAGCGCGAAGATGTTCATCCATTCGAACAACTCCCATTCCGCATCCATGAGCTTCGATGAGTTCAAAGGCCTCATCGTCTTCAACATGAGATGCAAGAACGATACGTATAACGCTCTCACATATG
The DNA here is from genome assembly GCA_017618495.1 of Bacilli bacterium. Taxonomy (GTDB): domain Bacteria; phylum Bacillota_I; class Bacilli_A; order RFN20; family CAG-826; genus UBA4951. The sequence continues at coordinate 2,769 of JAFZUD010000058.1, forward strand.
ACCTCAAATTGACCGATGGCAAATTCAATATCTCTTACGCCTATGCGGAAGATGATGTCAAAGAGGTTCTCACGATCGAAGGAACGGACACGAAAGAAGGCTGGGTCGCCCTCCCAAAAGAAGGGGAATTCTATCTCCTCGTCGAATCGGAAGAAACCTCCAAATCAGGCGACTTCAAATTCGATCTCAAGAGCTACTCCGATCTCCTTTTCGCTTAGTGAAGAAATAGGTAAATAATTACCCTTATAAGTAGAGGGTCCTTATGGAAATAAGGGCCCTTTTTTGTTATATTTGTTCAGAGAAAACATTAGGAGACACATATGGCAATCGCTGATGAGATTTTTATACAGAACATGAACGATATCATTAACAATGGGACCTGGGATACCGATTATCCAGTCCGCCCACACTGGGCAGATGGAACCCCAGCCCACACCGTTAAGAAATTCTGCATCGTCAACCGTTACGACTTAAGCAAAGAGCTTCCGATCCTCACCATCCGCAGAACCTATTTCAAGTCCTGCCTCGATGAGCTTCTTTGGATCTGGCAGAAGAAGAGCAACAACATCAAAGACCTCCATTCCCATGTCTGGGATAGCTGGGCGGATGAGACTGGCTCAATCGGAAAGGCCTATGGCTATCAGCTCGCCAAGAAATCGATTTACCCAGAAGGCGAATTCGATCAGGTCGATAGAGTCCTCTATGACCTCAAGCACAACCCACATTCCCGCCGCATCATGACGAACCTCTATAACTTCGAGGACCTCCATGAGATGCATCTTTACCCATGCGCCTACTCGATGACCTTCAACGTCACCGGCGACACCCTTAACGGCATCCTCAACCAAAGAAGCAACGATATGCTTGCCGCGAACAACTGGAACGTCCTTCAGTACAGCCTTCTCCTTATCATGTTCGCCCAGGTAAGCGGACTTAAGGTCGGTGAGCTCGTCCACGTCATCGCTGACGCCCACATCTATGACCGCCACGTCCCAATCGTCAAAGAGATCATCGCCAAGAAGCCTCACAAAGCTCCTAAGCTCTGGGTCGATCCAAACATCAAGAACTTCTATGACTTCACCGTCGATAGCTTCAAGCTCATCGATTACGAATATGAGCCTCTCGACAAGAAATTCGAGGTCGCTATCTAATGATCCGCATCATCCTTCACGTCGATAAGGAGTGGGGTATCGGCAAAAGAAACGGCCTCATGTTCAACCTTCCGAAAGACATGGCCTTTTTCAGGAACACCACGAAAGGCCACGTCGTCGTGATGGGGGAGAACACCCTTCTTTCCTTCCCTAACTCCAAACCGCTTAAGAACCGCACGAACATCGTTCTTTCGGCCGATCCAACCCACGAATACGAGGGCTGCATCAATCTTCACACCATGGATGACCTCCATAAGAAGATGAGTGAAGTCGCCGAAAGCGGAGAGGATGTCTATGTCATCGGAGGAGCAAGCATCTATAGGGCTCTCTTGCCTTATGTGGACGACGCTCTCGTGACGAAAGTCGATGCGGTAGGGGGAGCGGATGTCTTCTTCCCTAACCTCGACGAAGATCCTTCCTTCGAATGCGTCGAGCAAAGTGAGAAAGAGAAGGACGAAGACGCTTATATCTCCTTCACCCGCTACGTGAACAAAAACAAATTGCCTCTCTAACAAAACAAAAGAAAAACAGGCCGCGTGCCTGTTTTTTGTTTATACAAAAGGCACGCTACACGATGTAGGCTTCTTATTGCTTTACATATAGGCTTTCTTGTGGTTAACTAGTTCGCGTAACTAGATAACCTCGTGACGATAACAAACAACATCCGGAGCCGAACATGAAAATAGCCTTATCAACCGAATCCTCAAGCGATCTCCCAAGAGACCTTGCGGAAAAACATAGCATCCACGTCATCGCCTTCACCGTCGTTAAAGGTGAGGAAACCGTCAAAGACGGAGAAGAGACATTAGAGAGTCTTTATTCCTTCGTCCAAGAGAAGAAGATCCTTCCTAGGACTACCGCCATCAACGTTGAGGAGTTCAAAGAGCATTTCTCAAACCTTCTAAAAGAATATGACGCGGTTGTCCATGTCAGCATGAGCCACGCTTGCTCTAGCGCTTACGATAACGCCGTCAACGCTGCAAAAGAATTCGAGGGCAAGGTCTTTGTCGTCGATTCCCTCGTCTTCCACACAGGACAGGCCCTCTTGGCCTTATATTGCGCATCCCTCATCAAAGACGGACTCAAGCCAGAAGAGATTGCCGAAACCCTAAAAGAAAGAGCGAACCATATTTCAACGACCGCAACCCTTGAAACAGTCAATTACCTCTACAAAGGAGGAAGATGCAACGCCCTTGCCATGATTGGCGCCAACATCCTTGGCCTCCGCCCGATGGTGGAGCTCCGCGAAGGCTCAATCAAGCTTGCGAAGAAGTTCATCGGTCCTCGTAGGCTTTGGACCAATGCCTATATCAACTTGATCATGGCGAAGATTGAGAAAGGCGCAGACAAAACCGTTGCCTTCGTCTCTTCGACCACTGATATGCCAGAAGCCACTGAGGTCGCTGTCAGAAAGCTAAAAGAAGCGGGATTTGCAAACGTTTTTGTCGCTAAAGCGGGTGCCACGATCGGAACCCACACCGGCCCAGGAACCTTCTCCATCGAATATATCGCCGATGGACCTCACGCCTGGTCAATCTTCTAAAAAGAAAACGGCCCAATCGGGTCGGTTCTTTTTTATTTTTCTTCTTCGGCGTCAATGACGTCGTCTTCTTTCTTTGGCTCGGAGTTAAGATCATCGAAGCTAAGAGGCACACTTTGTTTGGTGATCGCATAAGCGATATCGATGACCCAAACGATGAATGAGATGCCAGGGATGCAGTTGATGATGAAGAAGACTAAGCGTCCGGTGTCCTTGGCCTTGTCCTCGATAAGGATGAATAAACGGTAGAGGAAGCAGAACCAGAAGAAGACGCTGAAGATGATTTTGACGACCTTATCCAAAGAGTCGTACCACTTGATGTAGGAATCCATAAAATACCTCTTATTGAACAAAAAGATTATATTACCTCACTAAGACAAAAGAAAAGGCTTCCCAAAAAGGAAGCCTTTGTTGTTTTTTGTAAAGGGAATTAGGCAGCTTTGCCAACGGAACCGAAGAGTTCCATCTTCTCTTTGACTTTGGCTTTGATGGCCTCAACGCCTGGCTTGAGGATCTTACGTGGATCGAAGCCTTTCTCTTTGTTGGCGGCACTTGGGTCGGCTTTGCCTTCGGCGCAGTACTTGATGGTAGCGGCAGCGAAGACTAACTGGCACTCAGTGTTGACGTTGATCTTGGACATACCTTTGGCGATAGCGGCTTTGACCTGATCATCTGGGATGCCGGTTCCGCCATGGAGAACGAGTGGGATGCCAGAGGTGGCAGCCTGGATCTTCTCTAAAGCGTCGATGTGGAGGCCGGTCCAGTTCTCTGGGTAGATGCCGTGGATGTTGCCGATGCCAGCAGCGAGGAAGTCAACGCCAAGGGCGACGATCTTCTTGCATTCTTCTGGGTCAGCGACTTCACCGTCAGCGGTGACACCGTCTTCGGTTCCGCCGATAGCGCCGACTTCGGCTTCGATGGAGAGGCCTTTGTCGTGGGCAAGGGCGACGAGCTCAGCGGTCTTGGCAAGGTTCTCTTCGATTGGGAGGGAGCTGCCATCGAACATGATGCTGGAGAATCCAGCGGCGATGCACTCTTTGGCGGCTTCGTAGGTGCCATGGTCAAGATGGAGAGCGACTGGGACGGTGATGCCCATGGATTCATCCATGGCACGAACCATCGCGGCGACGACTTTGAATCCGCCCATGTACTTGGCAGCGCCAGCGCTGACACCAAGGATGACAGGGGATTTGAGTTCTTCGGCGGTCTGAAGGACGGCTTTGGTCCATTCTAAGTTGTTGATGTTGAAATGTCCGACGGCGTAGTGACCATCGTGGGCAAGCTTCAACATTCTTGTTGCATTAACGATCATTTAATTTGAACCTCCTAAGTTCAATCAGTACGTAAATTATCATTCATATTTGGCTTCGTTTCAATCATTCTGGTAAGAATGAATGAGGAAAAGAAAAAGGACCGCGTAATGCGGCCCTAATTTTGTTGGTGAGGAGATTAGGCCAAGGCGACGTTGGTGATGAAGGTAACGGCCGCGATGGCTGGCATGATGAAGTTGTTGGCGTTGCTTCCATCGCTGACGGAAGTGGCGAACTCGAGCTTATTCTCACCTTTGATGAGGTTGGTGTTCTTAAGAACGAGCTGCTGGTAGGAACCGTCTTTTGGAAGGTCGAAGTCAACAGTGGTGACGGACAAGCCGTTGATCTTGATGGTGATGAAGTCAATGAGGTTGTCGATTGGGACGTTCTTGATTTCACCTAAGGCAAGATAAACATCGATGTCGGAAGCGCCATTGCTGGCGGTGTTGATGGTGAAGGCTATGGAACCGCCTTTTTTGAAGCCAGTGGCGACTTCCCAACCGGTACCTTCGACAGCAGCGAATTCAGGTTCGCCTTCGTCGAGATCGATTTCAGCATCGTGGGCATCTAAGAGATAAGTGTTGTCATAGATGGATTTGGTCGAGGAAACATTTCCGGCCGCATCGTCGTAAGTGACGAACTCATTGTCTTTGACGACTTCTTCAGGAAGCTGAGGAGTGTTGGCAAGAAGTTCTTTCTTGGTCTTCTCATAGCTGTCGCTGTAGCTGTTGTAGTTGGCGATGCTAGTGAGGAAGGAGACACCGGTGATGATTAAGGCAACGGCGCCAAGAACGATCGCGATAGTGGAAATGAGGTGGTATTTGATGGTTTTGAGTAACTTTTCAAACTTATTCATTTTCTTCAGCCTCCTCTCCGCCATTCTTAAGGGTGTTCAAGATGGTGATGACACAAGCCGCAGCACCGATGGCGAGTCCGCTGAAAGCGAAGGCGTCAATGGATACGAGGGCTGGTTGCCACCATAAGTAAGCATCCTTTGGTGGGATTGAAACGATAGCTTCAGATGGATCGGCAGATTCATTGTAAGTAGCGTTTCTCCACATAGCGTGGCAGTAAGCATAAGCGATTTCGTGCATGGCTTCGCGTAAACGCCACTGGACACGAACTGGAGTGGTTGCAGCGGTGCCGATAGCATTGGCAACGGTGCTTCCACCACCAAGGTTGAGGTTGCCGCCATAACGGAAGGAGAAACCAATATCCATGTTGGTCTTGTTCTCGGTCATGTCGGTGATGATCTGTCCACGGAATCCCCATTCTCTGCGGAGGACACCCTGGATAAGGGCTTCGTTACCACCGGTCCAGAGACCACCGATACGGTTGAAGGAGGTCATGATACCGACGGTGCCGCCATTCTTAACGGCTTCTTCGAAGGAGCGGAGATAGAGCTCACGGAAGGTTTGCTCAGTCATCCAGGCCATGTTGGCCATACGGTTGAAGTCTTGGTCGTTGGCGACGAAGTGTTTGACGAATGTCATACGGCCATAGATGGAGATGCCTTTGATGATCTCAGAGACATAGCGGCCGGAGAGGATTGGGTCTTCAGACTGGTAACCGCAGTTTCTGCCACCATAGGTTGAACGGTGGAGGTTGCAGTTTGGCGAGAAGATGCCATCAGCGCCAGAGGCGTTCATGTCATTACCCATTGATTTTCCGAGCTTGTAGGTAAGAGCTCTGTTCCAGGCTTGGCAGCCCATGGTTGGACCAGGGTAGGCTGGGCAGTTGATTTCATCGTTCTGTCCTAAGCCACCGCCGATCATAGCGGCACCTTCTTCGAACTTGAAGGCGCTGGCGTTATTGGAATCACGTAAGCCGATCTCGGTCATACCACGTCCAGCGTAGTTGGAGTTTTCGGTAACGATCTTCTTGGAGTTGTCGAAGTCAAGCTGATCAAGGACGCCATTCCATTCTTCGGCGTCGTAATTTTCGCCACAAGCCATACCGATTTCGGTAAGTTGGCCATTCTCCATGAGTTTGAGGTCTCCGCCGTTGTTCCAGGTTGGAGCTTCGGTTGGGACTGGGTCTCCCCAGTAATCAGTGGTGGCGTTGTCCCAGGTGTCGGACATGGTCTTGCTGTAGCTGTAGTTGGCGATTGGCTCTGGATCGGAGAGACGGTCCATAAGCTTGTCGGTCCAAGGCTTGTTTGGCTCACAGTCAGTAAGAAGAGCTGGGAAGTTGTTGCGGTGGACGAATTCGATGTTCTGGTCGACGGAGGAACCATCGATTGGCATACCTTCGTAAGCGGTATCGCCAGTGAAACGGTTCTCAACGGTCTCACCAGTGACTTCGTCTTTGTCGATCATGACGGTGTTGGAAACCTTATAGGTCACAGGCGACATGTTTTCTTTGACGTGGTGGGCGTCGGTCATGAAGTTGAGGACATAGTCGCCAGCTTCAAGCTCGTAACCAGTGTGGCCATTGCTATTGGCATCGTAGTCGTCATAGGACTTAAAGTCCTTGGTATCGACTTCGATATCAATGGTGCAGACCTCGCCAGGTTTGAGTAATGGGGTCTTTTCGTAACCGACTAATTTACGGTAGGATTTCTCGATTCCGCCAGGGGTGTATGGAGCGGTGAGGTAAATCTGAACGACGTCTTTACCTTTGTATTCGGTACCGGTGTTGGTGACCTCAACCTTGAAGTTGAGTTTCTCATCGGCTTCGATTTCGCTTCCGGTGACTCTATTGGCTTCAACGAGTTTCCAGCTGAAGTCGGTGTAGGACATACCATAACCGAATGGATACTGAACGACGTTGTCATATCCATTGTATGGATCCTGATCCCAGAAACCTTCGGCATCAGCGGTCTCGAACCAACGATAACCCATGTAGATGCCTTCGGTGTATTCGGTGTAGCAAGCGTAGTTGTAGAAAGCGGCGCCGCCGGAACCTCTACCAGCTTTGCTGAAGAAGTCGGAGGATTTTCCGCCTTCATAGTGGCGGGTGTGCTTAGCGCAAGAACGATAGTAGGTGATGTTGTATTCTGGGCGATATGGAGTGGTGTCGGTCATATGTCCAGAAGGGGTAACAGTACCAAAGACGACATCAGGGATGGCGAGGGCTCCTTGGCCACCGGTGACGCCGACATTGAGGACGGCGTCAATGCCGTCTGGGATTTCATCATTGATGTTCTTGACGAA
>JAFZUD010000059.1 GCA_017618495.1 Bacilli bacterium
GACCTTACCGACCCAGCCCCAGCGACCACCTTCTCCCACCTTGATGCGAGAACCATTCTTGATAGAAACATCGCCGCTTTAGGTATCTACCCAGCCGTCGATCCACTCGAATCATCTTCCAACATGCTTGATCCAGCCGTTGTTGGACAAGAGCATTACGAAGTCGCTCGCGGCGTTCAGAAGCTCTTGCAGCGTTACAAAGAGCTCCAGGACATCATTGCCATTCTTGGCATCGATGAACTTGGCGATGAAGATAAAGCCGTCGTCGCTAGAGCTAGACGCGTCCGTAACTTCCTCTCCCAGCCATTCCACGTTGCCGCGAACTTCACCGGCTTCGAAGGAAGATACTGCACAATCCAAGAGACCATTCACTCATTCAAAGAGATCCTTTCTGGCAAATACGATTCCCTCCCAGAGTCCGCTTTCATGTATTGCGGCACCATTGAGGACGTCGTCGAGAAAGCCAAGAAGATGGAGAGCCAGGAATAATGGAACTTCTCATCCTCACCCCAAACGGAATCGCCTATGAAGGCGAGTGCGACGAGGTCTATCTCCCAACCACAAGAGGCCCTATGGGCATCATGAGGGGATACACCCCAGTCGTCGGCGAGCTTAGGCCAACGGGCGTTTGCAAAATCACCACGCGTGGCAGAAGCGAGTTTTTCGCTTTGTGGCATGGAGCGGTGGAAGTCAAACCTGACGACCAGATCGTCGTACTAAGTGAGACCGCCCTTCCGGCGGAATCCGAAGAAGAGGCCCTCAAGCTCATTCAAGGCAGGCCTCTCACCATTGAAAAAGATGAGGAAGACGTCAAAGTCGCCTCAGCCAAACTCAAGCAATAACCCCCGCAAAACAAATATTTTTTCAATGTAAGAGGTTTCATAAAGAAATCGTAATTTTTTCTTTTACAATGTCCTTATGAACTTTATTTTTATCTCTCCGAACTTCCCAGATTGCTACTTCCACTTCGTTGAGTCTTTGAACAAAAGAGGCATCAGGGTTTTAGGCATCGGAGACGCTCCATATTCTTCTTTGAACGATTCTTTGAAAGCCAACTTGACCGAGTATATGCAAGTCCATGATATGTCGGTCTATAGCAATATGCTCGATGTCTGCCGTTACTACGAAAAGAACTACGGCCCAATCGATTATCTCGAGAGCAACAATGAGTGGTGGCTCCAAGAGGATGCGAAGCTCCGCAAAGACATGATGGTCGAAAACGGATTTCTCCCAGGGGACATGCTCAAGATCAAAGCCAAAAGCGCAATGAAAGCCTGCTTCCAGGACGCTGGGGTGAAGACCATGCGCTACATCCTCGTCAATGGACCAGACGATTTAACCAAAGCGAAGGAATTCGCCTCTAAAGTCGGATGGCCGCTTTTCGTTAAGCCTAACGTCGGAGTGGGCGCTACCGATTCCTATAAACTCGAAGATGAGAAGGCCATGGAGAAGTTCTTAGCCAAGCGACTTGGCGAGACCTACATCATGGAAGAATACATCGAAGGCACAATCGTCTCTTATGACGGCATCTGCGATAACGACAGCAACGTCGTCTTCTCGACGACCGATATCTTCGATACCCCAACCGCTGAGATGGTTCAGAATAACGAAGATGATTGCTACTATAACAACCCAATCTCTCTTCCATCGGGGTTATTCGACACCAAAGAATTCGATGAGATGGGAAGGAAGGTCATCAAGTCCTTTGGCATCAAGAAGAGATTCTTCCATATCGAATTCTTCGTCACCAAAGACGGCATCTATGGCCTTGAATGCAATATGAGGCCAGCTGGAGGAAACACTCCGGATCTCATTAACTTCGCTAACTCGCTTTCCTGCTATGAGATTTACGCTGACGTGATTGCCTATAACGAGAACCGTCAGGATATGACAGGGGAGAAGTATTACGCTCTTTCAACCTCAAGAAAGAATAAGCTCAGTTACAAAAACAACCTTGAAGAACTCAAGGAGAAATACGCCGATCATATTTGCATGGAAGGCTCATATCCCAAAGGATACGCCGACGCGATGGGCGACCATTTCATCTACAGCAAATGGAAAAAACTCGAGGATGGCCTCGAGTTTGATAAGAAAGTTAGAGAGAAGAACTAGGATAGTTCTCTTTTAAATAAGCTTCAGTATCATCAATGATGCTGATTTTGGTATTGGCCTCTTCTGACTCAGCGTCGACTCTTTCGATTTTGAGAAGCTTTCCTTCGATTTCCTCTGTCCCCACTTCTTCATATAAGTTTTCAAGGTCTCTCGAGCCGTAATCTTCGCTGCCAATCTCAAGCACATTGAATTGTTTTTTGCTTTTGGAAACGATTGGATAAATGTTCTTGTAAAAATCGTCCTTTGATGTTTCGCTAAGGACATAAGTTGGATTATTCTTGCCTAAAACTTGCACACTCTGTTTAGCTAGCATCAGCCACCTATAGAGCTTAGAATGATGAACGTTGCTATCGTTTAGATATTCTCCAAAAGCAGTGGTGATTTTTGCTTCGTCGTTATTGTTTGATCCATAGATGAGTTCGACAATTCTTTCCTTGCTCATTATGTACATCGAAGGGGTGCCTCCGCTTATCGGGTGAGCGAGAGTTCTTTCTAGTTTGTTTTCGACAGCGTACTTTGAAATCTTATCTGCTGCTTCCTTTGTGCTGTCCTGGATATATGAAAACCTATAATGCGTTCTATAAATGTAACGTCCTGCGTGCTTTAAAAAGTCTTCGCAGGATGAGCAATCCTCTTTTGTGAAAGCAAAGAGGACATTCTCTCCGTTTTCGACTCGATAGATTATGTCTTCAGCGTTTGTAGCGTGGCCTATTCCCGAGAAGTGACTGTAATCCTCCTTAAAACAACTTGCGTGCTCCAAGGTCATCATGACTTCCATTCTATTATCGTAATTTGATGGAAGACCCCCTTTACCACAAGAAAAGAGAACTGGTAGGCAAAGTAGGCTTAGGAATAATTTAACGGGTTTTTGCATAGGATTTTCATTTAGAAAGTATATTTCTTTGCAGATTTTAGCAAATCTTTGGCTTTTGATTCAACCCGGTTGAGGCGAAGCGGTTTGAATGTTTTGACGACAGCTTGGCCAGGGACGGATCCTTTTCTGACGTCTTTTCTGAACGCCATCATGACCTCACCCTCTTCCTGTTTGGAATTGAGCAAAGCGATTGAAGCGGCGATATTGATCTCTTCTTCGCTAGGATCGTCTTTCTTGATGATGACGTGGGAGCCGCTGTTACCCATGACGTGGAACCAAAGGTGGTCTTTCGCGGTCTCAAAAAGGAAAGTGAGGCAATCGTTTTGCTTCGATGTCTTTCCATAGAGGATCTTGGTTCCTTCGTATTCGATGCAGTAGGGGAGCGACGCTTCGGAAAGCCCTCTCCATTCGTGTACGCTCTTTTTCTTGGATTGGTTGATGATCGCGATATCGAGTTCTTTCGCCATCATCTCCAAACCGGATTCATCCGCATGTTCAAGCTGAGACAAAGAGGAGGTGATTTCCTCAAGCTCTTTGGAGGCTTTCTCTTTGCTGATGTCGACCTGCTTGAGGGTCATCCTGGCTTTCTTTGCTCTCTTGTAATAGGCGTTCGCGTTTTCGGCCGCGCTTCTAGAAGGATCGAGTTTGATTTCTTCGCCTTCGTAAGCGAAGGATGATGCTTTAGGGGCAATCTCACCCATCGACATATAAATTGCATCGCCAAACCTTCCATCATCGAGATGGCTATTTGCCTCAACGATATCTTTCTCTAAAGAAACGAGTTTTCTCTCAAGGAGTTTCTTTCTGTTCCTAAGAGCCTTGAACAAATATTCGAAACGGTCTTTCTTCCTTTTCTCGGCGAGAGCCTTCTCGGCTTCATAACACTCCTCTTCAAAGGCTTTTGGGTCAAAAGAGGAAGGTTTTGCAGGGAAAGCGTTCTTTTTTGGAGCCTCATAGACCATCGATTTGAGTAGAGGTCTCTCATCATCGATATGGCTTGTTTTGTAGCAAAGGATGATTTTGTTTTCAGCATCGGTCATCACGAGGTTAGGATGATGAGGGAAGAGTTCGACGTAGAGGTTACGTGGCTCTTCTTTGAAGACGCTGTTGATTGTGAGAAGAGAGAACTTGAGGATTCTGTCATCGCCAAAAGTCTCAACTTTCTCAATATATGGATTTACGAGTTCTTTCTTAAGTTGATCGAAGAAGTGGGACGACACACTAGTGGCCGCGAAAGTCTCATCTCCGATATAAACACGAGGGCACTCCTCATCTAGGATGAGGGAAAACCTCGATCCGCCCTTGCCGCTTAGCCTAAAAAAGATAGCCTTCTCTGTGTAGAGCAGAGGGTTCGAGAGATGTCTTCCTTCTAAGTTTTTAGAAAGATAAGACGCATATATTTCGAGGTCGCCTTTGCTTAGGGCTTTCATAGTTTCATATTGTAGCATACTCGCCTAAAGGGATAACC
>JAFZUD010000060.1 GCA_017618495.1 Bacilli bacterium
TATCAACGAGAGAGCATCTCTTAGCCCTGATATGGCAATCCGTATTGCAGAAGTGACGGGAACTTCTGCCGAATCCTGGATGATGATGCAAATCAGACTAAACCTCTGGGAAAAGGCTCGGACCAAAACGACGATCTATAAAGAAAAACCGATCGCTGTGAATTCGAAGATGACAAGAGATCTTTTAGAGAAACTAGAGGATCTATATGACATTCAAGCAGCCGATGAGGCCTATGCCGCCTATCTTGCTGACCCGGAAACCGTTTCCATGGATGAGTTAAAAAAGAAACTAAAGATATAGTTTGCTAACTTAGGTATGTACTTATTTGGATTAATTAGGCTTCTTAGCTACTCTGTTGACAGTACCAAAGAATCACGTGGTTCTTTAGGTGAAAAAGCGGTCAGCTCCATCTTTACTACGGCCTTTTTCGGAAAAGGTGAGAGATATATCGTCAATAATGTCATCTTTGAGACGGCCAATAAATCAACTCATCAGATAGACCACATTGTGATTCATAAGACTGGCATCTTCTGTATAGAAACCAAAAACCTTAGGGGGAGCGTTATAGGCACTCGCGAGTCTCCCACTTGGAGAGTCCAGAACTACGGAGTCTCTTACGATATCCAAAACCCAATTTTGCAAAACGAGACACATGTGAGGGTTTTGTCAGAGTTTTTGGGAGACAAATATGACATTCATTCTGTTGTCGTTCTTGTTAGGGGAAACAAACCTCAAGAAGTAGGTGAGGAAGTCCTTAACCTTCAGGAACTGCGTGATTACATCAAAAATTATCCTTGCGAAAAAGATCTTTCTAGCGAGGAAATGAAAGCAATCTATGGCCAGATCGTTGATTATAAGGATGCGGGCGTGGTTTCCGAGATTGAGCACATTAAAAATGTGAAGAGAATCAAAGAAGGGGAGTAATAAACAAGGCACTAAAGACGAAGGCATATAAAAAGGCCTTTTCTTTTTGGACACTTTATCCACATTAAATTGATATAGAAGCACCGAAATAGTATCATTCTCAATGTATATCGTGTTCTCTTATGAGGCGTAGCCTTCATAAAAGCACACAAACAAAGAAAGGAAAGTAGCGGTTTTTACCGTGAAAACAAAGATGAATAAGAAAACCTTATTGGTCTCCATCCTCTCATTAGGCGCCCTCGCTGGCTGTACCATCAATCTTGGAGGTAATTCAGCAAGCGGTGCCGCTTCGGCAGAGTCATCGATCATCGGTGGCGAATCCGGAGAGAACAGTGTAGGGGAAAGCGGAGAAGTCCCTCCATCGACTGCCTCAGGCGCCGTCACGCAATCTAGCAGCGCACCAGCTGCCTCAACCCCAGCTGCAAATGGCTTCACCATCACCACAAATCTCACCGAGACGAAAGAGATCCACACTGCCGCGCAGAAGACCTATCTTGAATACACAGGCGACTACGCAAGCTATCCAGTTTCTTCCCTTCCAAGCGGAAGAGAATGGAACAGCGATCCTCTCCCAGTGAAACTCGCTTGGGAATACGCCGTCCCATCCGGAAAGACCCTTAAGAGATTCGCCGTGACCTTTGGTCAGAAAGACGATCTCAGCGATGGTTTCCGTGTCGAAGGAAGCAGCTCAAAGAGTCTCAACCTCCAGAACGTTTTCCTTGGCAAAAACTACTTCAAAGTCATTGCCGAGCACTCTGACAACAGCGAAGCTGACTCTGGAATCATGTCCTTCAACGTGACCACACAGGCTCCACGTAACATCAAGATCGATGGCATGACCAACTGCCGTGATATGGGTGGCAGAACCACCGTCGGCGGTGGCAAGGTCAAACAAGGCATGATCTATAGAACCTCGGGCGTTAAGGGTGGCAACCCTGCCAACGTCACCGCGGAAGGTCTTGCTGAAATGAAGAACCATTTCAAGATGAAGACCGAGATCAACGTCTCCGATGGCACCTCCTATAACGGAACTGGCAACGGTTGGGACGTCATCAACCACATGATGGACTACGATTCCGCTAACCAGACCCATCACCATTTCTCCAGAAATGCCGAATCCTTAAAAGCCTTCTTCAAGACCCTTTCGGATTCCTCCAAATACCCAGTCTTCTTCCATTGCCGCATCGGCACCGATAGAACCGGCTTATGCGCCAACCTTCTTGGCGGCCTTCTTGGCGTCGACAAGAACGAGCTCTATCAGGACTATCTCTTCTCGAACTTCGGCAACATCGGTGAGCAAAGAAAGATCGGCGCTTCCGCTGGCCAAGATAACATCGAGAACTACATGAACGAAATCGACGCCATGCCAGGCGCCACCTTCGCCAACAAGTGCTACAACACCCTTCTCGCCATCGGCGTCGAAAGAAGCACCCTTGATACCGTCATCAGCCTTCTTACCGAAGGTAATGTGGTTCCAGGCAACAACAACGGACAGCTTATCGGAAAAGGCACCGGCCTTACTGGCACCGGTGTCACGATGTCAACTTCGAGCACAAACGCTCACCCAGAGCAGTACTACGTTCTCAATTCTTCCTCGAAAGTCGTTACCTATAACTTCACGACTACCGAGACGATGAATGCCGTCATCACCGCCTATCTTGGCAGTGGAACCGGCGGCAGCACAACTCTTAGCAGCGCTCTCGACGTCAAAGTCGACGGTACTTCCTTAACTCTTCCATCCAAGAGCTTCAAAGATGCCGGATTTGGCACCCTTAAAGGAAGAACCTGCTATTACGTCAACCAGATGGGCGAAGTCAGCAACCTCGCCGCTGGTGCTCATACCCTTACCATTCAGACCACAGGCAGCAGCTCCATCAACGTCGGTGCCCTTGGTGTCTTCAACAAAGGCACCTCCAGCTCTGGCGGACAAAGCACTGGCGGAGACCCAGTCACCCCACCAGCCCACACCCACACCATCGTTGCTTCCGATACCAAAAACGCCACCAACGATCTCTACGCCCTTTCTTGCTCATCCTGCAATGAAGCGATTGCCGGCGGCGAACTTAAGTTCGACAAGACCAAAACCCCTGATTCTGGATCATGGGATGGAGATAAGCTCAAAGGCAACCTTTCCTTCAATGTCTCTGGAATCGCTGCTGGAACTTATGACCTCTATATGAAGGCCGGCTATTCCACTAACAATGGCGGAAGCAACTTCACTTCCAACTCCATTAGCAGCGGTTACAGCTCCCGTTATACCTTCAAAGTCGATGATGGCGCCGATGTTGCCATCACCAACACCAAGTCCTATCAGAACCTCGGATTCGGCGAAGGCGTCGCTGGCGCTGCCATGTCTACCGAAGCATTATGCAGCATCACCATCGGTGAGAGCGCTTCATCCTTCAAGGTTCTCTATACCGCTACCGGTTATAGCGTCTACATGTTAGGCATCCGCCTAGTCAAAACCGCCTAAGCAACGCAAACATCAAACTAAACCAAGTCTTAAAGGCTTGGTTTTCTTTTTATGCTCACCCTAATCATTTATAATGATTCTTATGTTAGACGGATTGTTCCTCATCGATAAAGAAGCGGGCCTTACCTCTCGCAGGGTCGATAACATCATCGGCAAGAGATATGGCACGCACGCAGTAGGACACTTAGGCACCCTTGATCCTTTTGCGACCGGTCTTCTAATTGTCGCCATCAACAAAGGGACAAAGCTTTTGACCTACCTTAATGACGGTGACAAAACATATGAAGCTTCTCTCCTTTTAGGAAAGAAAACCTCCACAGGGGATTTAGAAGGCGAAGTCACCGAAGAGAAAGAAATCCCTGACATTTCTAAAGCGAAATTAGACGAGGTTTTGCATTCGTTTTTAGGAAAATCCCGGCAAATCCCTCCTAAATTCAGCGCGATCAAAGTGAATGGGGTTCCGATGTATAAGGCCGCATTACAAGGCAAAGAAGTGGAACTCAAGCCTCGTGACATAACCATCTATTCGATCGAAGGGGATATTGAGAACAATATCATCCATTTCGTCGCCAAAGTCTCTAAAGGCACATATATCAGAACCTTGGGCGAAGATATCGCAGAGAAACTAGGAACGGTAGGGCACCTCATTTCCTTAAGAAGGCTCACCGTTGGAGATATCTCGGTAGACCAGGCTAAGAAGATCGACGACCTCAAAGATGAGGACATCATCTCTGGCAAAGGGCTCATCGACCTTCGTTCCGTTGAGCTCACCAATGAGCAAGAATGGAAAGCAAAGAACGGCCAAAGCCTCTCTTTTGAAGTCAAAGAAGACAAGGTTTTGCTCACCAAAGGTGACTCTCTTGTTGCGGTCTATAAGCGTAAGTCCCAAAATACCTTTGTTCCTGAAAGGGGGCTCTTCTAGTGAA
>JAFZUD010000061.1 GCA_017618495.1 Bacilli bacterium
GAATCTAGTCCTCAATCTTTCATCGAGATCCTGGAGTTTCGCCGGTGGCTGATCGCTTGTAAGGGCGATCTGCTTATTCATTGAGTAGAAGTGGTTATAAATAGAGAAGAAAGTCTCCTCTGTTGCTTTCTTATTAGATAGGAATTGGACATCATCTACGAGAAGAACATCGACTGAGTTCTTGAACCAATCAACAATCGACATGCCTTCCTTATCGCCTTTGACGTATTTCACATACTCATCAAGGAATTCCTGGGCATGAACATAAAGAACCCTCTTATTTGGGAATTTTTCTTTGATAGCGTTGCCGATTGCATGGAGAAGGTGGGTCTTTCCTAAACCGCTGTCACCATAAAGGTAGAGAGGGTTATAAAGGCTGCCAGGATTTTGGCTGATCATCAAAGAAGCTTGGAAGGCTTCAAGGTTGGATTGACCAGAGACAAATGTCTGGAAAGTGTAGTTAGGATTAAGTACAGAATCTGAAAAATATTCAGGTTTTGCAGGCTTTTTTTCATTAATTGTCTTCAAATCACTCTCAACGACAAACGAAAAATCGAAGTCGCTGCCAGTCACTTCATTGATAGAAGAATTAACGATATCGATGTATTTCATCTTAATGATTGTGGCGGCCAAACCGCTGTTCACAACCACGATGATTTTGTTTCCTTCAATCGCGTGAATATAGCTCTCGGCAAAAAAAGAATCGTAGACAATGTTGTCTGCGAGTTTGATTTTAATTTTGCTCAAAGTGCGGTCCCAAAGAGCGGTGAGTTCACTGATTGTTAGTTCCATAGAATTTCGGTAGGAAAAATTTACCACAATTCTTAAATAAGAAACTATCTTTTTTATTGTAAAAATTGACTTATCAACACTTTTTTGCGGAAAAACCATTGATAAAGCGTCTACTTTTTGATTTATAAACTGGATTGACTGTGGAAAACTTGTTGAAAAATTGTAAAAGAATTAAAAATTGTGGACAACCATACAGTCAAAATACCTATCAACAATTACATTTTGGTTAAATGAAAGCCCTTAACTAAGGATTCTTGAACTAACCACATAAACCACACTCAGAAATATACCGTTTTGTTGATAAGCCTCATCAAAGATCGTCATTCTAAAAGTACTAATTTTTAGCTTTTGTAAGCTTTAAATTTTTGGGATATTCAAGACTGTGGTTAACTATTCCCTTGAATGTAAAATCAAAAGGATTTTTCGGTTTTCCCACCTATTTTTGAGTCACCGCAACCTATTAATAAGGAAACACGCACGCGAGAGAGGTCATTAATTCTGTTATTGTTTTACTAAGTAGTAAAACTTATAATCTCTTAGCACGTAAGTGAACCTCGGAGGAAAAGTACATGAAAAAAACATACCAACCATCTAAAATCAAACACGCTAACGAAGCCGGATTCCGTAACAGAATGTCCACCCACAACGGCCGTAAAGTTTTAGCCCGCCGTCGCGCCAAAGGCAGAGCCAGAATCGCTGCCTAATTTTTCCTTTTTGTTTTTAAGAACGCCTAATGAAAAAAGAGAACAGAATTCTCAAATATGAAGAGTTTTCCGAAATTATCGGTTCATCTAGGCGTATAAGAACGCCGCATTTCCTGATCAACGCTCGCAAGAGAGAAAGCGGAGAAGCCAGAATTGGAATCTCTGTTAGTAAAAGAAACGGTCATGCGGTAACCCGCAACAAGATTAAAAGGCAGATCAGATACATGATCGGCCAAGGCTTCGACCTGAGTCGCCCGGTTGATATCGTGATTGTGGCGCGTGCTGCATACGACACTGCGGATTTTGAAAAAGAAAAACTAGAACTCATCGATGCCATCAAAAACATCGGAGAATAACAACCTTGAATAAACGCACGAAAGTTAAATTGCTTGGAGCGCTTGGCCTCGCTGCAGGGGCCTTGATGCTTTCGGGCTGTGTCTCGAACTTCTGTTCGGACATCGAAAAGGCTCGTATCGCTTATCCATACGAACAAGGCGTCACCGTTTATGTCGATGGGGAATCAGCTGTTCCTCAGGAATATAGAACCCCAGAACTTTCATTCCAGCCTTTAAAAGATAAAGGCAATGACGAGCTTTGGGCGTACATCCCTGTTAACGAAAATGGATATTACGCTGCCAAAAAAGCAGAATACTTAACTAACAACATCATCGCCAGCGCGGTTTCAAATAAAGTCAGCGTTCCTTCTTATGATTACTTCAAAAAGATGGACCAGAAGCTTTTGGAAGTCGCCATTTCAGCAGCTAAAGCCGACGGCATCACTGTCGACGAAGCTTCTATTACTGCTGCCAAAATCAACCCATTCAGCATAGCTGACTGCGTTGGAAATGAAGAAGGTGTCACCGTTACTGAGGACAGCATCCTTAGAAATTACGGTTACCTCAAATTCATCACCAAGTCCTTCAATGCCGAAACCGGAACAACAACCTTCACATTCGATTACGGCAACTGGGACAAGTGGAACCAAGAAATCCAAAAAGAAATCGAGACCGCCAAACCAGGAAGCGGAGCTGCGAGCGTTCCAAACGCTGACTTCGTCTCAATCTACAAAGGCGCTTTCAACTCATTAACCAACGGTATCCGTACCTGTATCACCACCAGAGAAGGAAACTACGGCCACTACGGAGCTTCCAACAACTGGCAGGTTAAGATGGATTCCATCTCTTGGGGAGAAGCGTGGCAACACGGCTTCCTCGAAGGTCTTATCGTCTATCCAGTCGCTTGCTTAGTCGACGCTCTTAGCTATTCCTTCGACCCAGGCTTGTCTGGCGTCGGTCAGATCTGGGCCCTTGTTCTCACCACCATCATCGTGAGATTGTTAGTCGTCTTATTGACCTTCAAGAGCACTCTTGACCAACAAAAGATGACCGCTTTACAGCCACAGATCGCTAAGATCCAGGCCAAATATCCTAACTCCAACACCAACCAAGCCGAACAAGCTAGGGTTTCTCAGGAAACCATGGCTCTTTATAGAAGGAACAAGGTTAACCCTCTCTCCTCTATCTTAGCCATCATCATCCAATTCCCTGTCTTCGTTTCTGTTTGGGGTGCTCTCCAAGGATCTGCCGCTCTTTCAAGTGGTGAGGTTTTAAACCTCAGATTGAGCGATTCGATTTGGTCAGTTCTTTCCAACTTCTCAGGAACTTGGTACGCCAATACAACCGGTTGGTGGACCGCCGGCATCCTCTTCATCCTTATGGCTGCTACCCAATTCTGTGCTATGAAATTACCACAGTGGATCAATGCCGCCAGAAACAAAAAACTTAGCAAAACCTCAGCCAACCCTGCTGCTGATAAGACTGCCAGAACCCAGAAGATGGTCTCCTGGTTCATGCTTATCTTCACCATCGTCCTTGGCATCTCGCTCCCAGCCGCTATGGGCGTCTACTGGGCCATCGGTGGTCTCGTAGCTATGGCTCAGACCGCTATAATCCAGGGCATCATGCGCCGCAAAAAAGATCGTTAGGAGGACCACATAAATGAAACATTTCACCAGTAAAACTGTTGAAGAAGCCGTTCAGGCCGCCAGCAAAGCCGTTAATATTCCGGCCGAGCAATTGATCTACAAAGTCATCGAAGAAAAGAAAGGCTTATTCGGAATCGGCAAAGAAGCCACCATCGAAATCTATGATATCGATGATGCCGCTGCCTTCGCTGAGGAATACCTCAAGACCGCTCTTGGCGGAATGGGTGTCGAAGTCGAAACCTCTTCCACCATCGATGAAGATATCATCCACGTCAACATCAACTCCGAGAGAAACCCAATCCTCATCGGTAAGGGTGGACGTACCCTCCAAGCTCTTAATGAGCTTGCTAGACTTGCTGTCAGCAACAAGTTCCGTCACAGATACAGGATCCTTCTTGATGTCGGCGGATACAAAGAAGACAAATACGATCGTCTTCAGTGGGTTGCGAAAAAGACCGCTCGCGAAGTCGTTAAGACTAAAGTTAGCGTCAAGCTTGATCCAATGACCGCTGACGAGAGAAGAATCATTCACAACACTCTCAACGGCATGAGCCACATCAAAACCGAATCAAGCGGCGAGGGCCATGATAGAGCCGTCACAATCAAATACGTCGACTAATAATTAAAGCAGGTTGGAAAACACCTGCTTTTTTTGAAAAATCTTCAGCAAATCCTACTCGTTTTATGTTTTTAGAACGAAAACGCCCTTTTACCTTTTAACAAAGGTATAATTTGTTTGTGAATAACGTAATCATCGCCTTAGCAACACCGCCGCTCAAAGGAGCGCTAGCCCTCATCAGAGTCTCTGGAGACGGAGCCTTCGAGATGACGGACCAGATTTTCAGCAAGAAGGTTAGCGGCACTACCAAAAGAGAAATCTATTACGGCACCATGAGCGATAATGGTCAGCCTATAGACTTGGTTTTGGTTATGGCTTTTAAAGGACCAAACACCTTCACTGGCGAAGACATCGTCGAGATTTCCTGCCACGGATCGATGTTAATTGCTAACCAGATTATTGAAGCTTACATCAAAAGAGGCGCTAAATATGCAACCCGTGGAGAATTCTCTTCCCGCGCCTTCTATAACGGCAAAATGGATCTTATTGAGGCCGAATCCGTTAATGATTTGATTAATGCCACAACCGCCGAATCTAAGAACCTTAACTTAATGTCTTTAAGTGGCGAAACAAGCAAACTTGTTGACCCTCTAAAGAAGCAAATTGCCGACCTTCTAGCTTTGCTAGAGGTTAATATCGACTTCCCTGAATATGAGGATATCGAAGAGATTAACGAAAAGACCATCGTTACGCACATTGACGAGATTAGAAAGACCATCGCAAACCTCATTAAAGGTGGAAAAGAAGGAAAGATCGTCAAAGAAGGATTAAAGGTTGCTATCGTTGGCGAACCAAACGTCGGTAAATCATCGCTTTTGAATGCTTTAATGAACGAAGAAAAAGCCATCGTCTCCGATATTCCTGGAACAACCCGTGATGTTGTTGAAGGAGATGTCTCAGTTAAGGGAATCTCGCTTCATTTATTGGATACCGCCGGCATCAGAAACAACGCCGACAAGATTGAAGCCCTTGGCATAGCCAAGAGTGAAGAATCAATCGCTAAGGCCGACCTCATCATCCATGTTATAGATGCAGAAAGAGGCGAATCTCCTGAGGATTTAAGAATCAGAGAATTAGCCAAAGATAAGATTTTGATTACCGTCTACAACAAGAGCGACCTTATCAAGAACACCGACAAAGATAAGCTCTATATCAGTGCAATCAACAAAGACATTAAGCCTCTCTTAGAGAAGATTTATGAAGAGCTTGGTTTGTCTGACGAAGCATTCACTTCTCCATCCCTTTCTAGCGCACGCCAGCTCGGTTTATTAATGAGCATCGACGAACATTTAGCTAAAGCTAAAGAGGACGCTTTAAAGCAGGCTCCAATCGATTTGGTGTCGGTTAACTTGATGGCCGCTTATAACGGTTCCAGAGAGCTCTTAGGAGAAGGCGCCACCCTTGATTTAACTGACGAGATCTTCTCAAGATTCTGTGTAGGAAAATAGAATGCTCGACTCACATTGCCATTTAAACGACGACGGTCTCTTTGATAAGAGGGCGGAATATATCAAAAACGCCAAAGAAGCAGGCGTTTCTTTAATGGTCTGCATCGGTTGGGACTTAGATAGCTCTAAGAAAGCCATCCAGATAGCCCATGAATTCGAAGGTGTGTATGTTGCCGTCGGTTTTCACCCAGAGAACCTCGAAGGAATTAGCGACGAAGCC
The DNA here is from genome assembly GCA_017618495.1 of Bacilli bacterium. Taxonomy (GTDB): domain Bacteria; phylum Bacillota_I; class Bacilli_A; order RFN20; family CAG-826; genus UBA4951. The sequence goes on from JAFZUD010000061.1 coordinate 5,768, forward strand.
TTAGAAGAGATCAAAGAACTCGCAAAAGACGAAAAGGTCATCGCGATAGGGGAAATTGGCCTCGATTACCATTGGTTCAAAGAGCAGAAAGACCATGACAACCAGAAGGTTTGGTTTATCAAACAGATCGAATTAGCTAATGAGCTTAATTTGCCTCTTTCTATACATGCTAGAGACGCTAGCGAGGACACTTATACCATCCTAAAAGAGCATCCAGCCAAAGCCGGTTGTGTGCTTCATTGCTATAGCGGTTCTACAGAGATGTTAGAACGCTTTGCCAAGCTTGGTTGTTACTTTGGATTCGATGGCCCAGTAACTTATAAGAACGCTATTGAACCAAAAGATAATGTGAAAAAGTGTCCAATAGATAGGATCCTTACAGAAACCGATGC
>JAFZUD010000007.1 GCA_017618495.1 Bacilli bacterium
AAATCGGTGGCGTCGATCCTGAAATCGCAAGAGAAGCTTTACGCTTAGCAGCATATAAGCTCCCTCTCAAATGCCGTGTTATCAAGAAAGGAGAATAAGTAGATGAAAATTAATGAAGTCAGAGAATTAACAACTGAAGAACTTAATGAAAAACTCTACTCCCTCAGAGAACAACTCTTTGAGCTCCGTAGAAAGAAAGCCGTTGGCGCGCTTGAACATGGTGAGGAAGTCGCTAGAGTTCGTAAAGATATCGCCAGAGTCTTAATGGTTCTCCGCGAAAGAGAACTTCAAGCAAAATAAGGAGGATAACTTAAATGGAAAGAAAAGTAACAAGCCGTCGTGCCATTCAAGGTGTCGTCGTCAGTGACAAAAACGATAAGACCATTGTTGTCCTCGTTGAAACTCACAAAAGACATACCAAATATGGCAAACGCGTCAAATATTCTAAAAAATATTACGCGCATGATGAAAACAACGAAGCCAAAGTTGGCGATCTCGTGACCATCATGGAAACAAGACCACTCTCAGCTACCAAACGTTTCAGACTCGTCTCTATCGATAAGAAAGGTGATGAGGACTTAAAAGAAGCTAAGGCTGAAGTCGAAGAAGAAATCGCTGCTGAAGAAGCTGAATTAAAAGAAACTTCTGAAGAAGCGAAAGAAGAACCAAAAGAAGAGGAGGCCAGTGAATAATTATGATTCAAACCGAAACGAATCTTGTCGTCGCCGACAATTCCGGAGCCAAATCTGTTAGAGCGTTCCGCTTATTCGGTGGTTCCCACCGTAAATCATCATCCATCGGTGATATCATCCTCTGCGCTGTCAAGGATGCCACACCAGGTGGAAAAGTTAAAAAGGGTGATGTCGTGAGATGCGTCATCGTCCGTACCAAAAAGGCTATCGATAGACCTAACGGAAGCACCATTGCCTTTGATGATAACGCTGTCGTCATCATCAACGAAGATGGTTCCCCAATCGGCACCCGTGTCTTCGGACCTGTTGCCCGTGAATTAAGAGATAAAGGTGAAGGATTCATGAAAATCGTCTCCCTCGCCCCAGAAGTGTTATAAGGAGGATATAGACTATGGACTTAAAAGTAGGCGATAAAGTCATTGTCATTGCCGGAAACGACAAAGGTAAGACTGGAACCATTCAAAAGGTTTATCCAAAACTTAACAAAGTCGTTGTCGAAAATGTCAACGTCCGCAAAAAACACAAAAAACCAACTCAACAAAACTCCGAAGGTAGTATCGTTGAAGTCTATGCCCCAATCGATGCTTCTAATGTTATGTTATTAGATCCTAAAACCAAAAAACCAACCAGAATTGGTCACAAGGTAGTTAAGGGCAAAAAAGTTAGAGTTGCCAAAAAATCTGGCACAGTCTTATAAGGAGGAGAACCAAAATGGCAGAAAAGAAAGCAGCTACTAAGGCCTCCCCAAAGGCTGAAGTCAAAGCAACTAACCGTTTAAAAGAAAAATATTTAAACGAAGTTAAACCAGCTTTATTCGAAGAATTCAAATACAGCTCCGTCATGCAAGTCCCAGCTCTTGCTAAAGTCGTTATCAACATCGGTGTTGGTGATGCCTTACAAGATGGCAAAAGACTTGAGGCCGCTGTCAACGAATTAACCTTGATCTCTGGACAAAAACCAGTCATCACCAAAGCGAAAAAATCCATCGCTGCCTTCAAACTTAGAGAAGGTCAAGAAATCGGATGTAAAGTCACCCTCCGTGGTCAAAGAATGTATGAGTTCTTAGATAAACTCTTAAGCATCTCCCTCCCACGTGTTAGAGACTTCCGTGGTGTATCAAGAAACGCCTTCGATGGTCGTGGAAACTACACCCTCGGTATCAAGGAACAATTAATCTTCCCTGAAATCGAATACGATAAGGTTGTCAAAGTTAGAGGTATGGATATCGTTATCGTTACCACCGCTAACAC
>JAFZUD010000062.1 GCA_017618495.1 Bacilli bacterium
CATGTCTGGGCTAGCGGCTTTGAGAACACGTCTTGCAAGGTTCGAAGGCATGTCATCAACGGTATCGGCGACGTCATCGGCGTATTGCTCATTGATCATCGCGATAAGCTCACGGTCGCTCATGGCGGTGACAAGTTCTTCTTTCTTGTCTTGGCTGAGCTCGGCGAATAAAGGCGCGGTCATCGATGGCTTAGCATACCTAAATAAGGTAATAAGCTCTTTGATATCAATCTCTTCCGCAGCCTCAGCGATATCGGCGTCAGGAATGGTTTCGAAAATCTCACTGAGGGCTTTTCTGTCGCGGGTTTTGATCGCGGCCTCAAGGTCTTCTGGGCCAAATCTCGATTGGGTGATCTCCTCAGAGGTAACCTCATCGATCGGAGTTTCTATTTCTTCGCTTTCCGGTTCGACCTTCTCGATTTCTTCGGTCTCTTGGTTTTCGTTCTTTTCTTCGATCATGTTGATACCTCCTTTTTGTCGTGCCTATTGTATGTCCTTTATACGCAAAAAAGGAAGTGCTTTTTGTTTTTCTTTGCTACGCAAGAGTTATAATTAGTTGCCCAAAAGAGGAGAACCAAAAAATGGAAGAATTAAAATTCATTGTCGAAACCAGCGCAAGGCACATCCACGTTACCCAGGAAACCCTTGATTATCTTATGCTCAGCGACGAGGAAATCGCTGCTGGAAAGCACGCTGAACTCGAAGTCAGAAACCCACTTTCCCAGCCAGGCCAGTTCGCCAGCAACACCCGTCTTGATATCGTCGGCCCAGTCAACCCAAAGACCGGCAAAGAAGCCATGCTCAAGAATGTTTCCATCCTTGGACCAGTGAGAAAAGAGAACCAGGTCGAAGTGAGCGGCACCGACGCCAGAACCCTTAAGGTCAGCGCCCCAGTCCGTGAGAGCGGAGACATCGCTGGCAGCGCCCCAATCAAACTCGTCAACCCACTTAACGGCAAAGCCGTTGAGCTCAAAGAAGGCCTTATCGTTGCCAAACGTCACATCCACATGACCCCAGCCGATGCCGAGAAGTTCGGCGTCAAGAATGGCGAAATCGTCCGTGTCCTCATCCCTGGAACCGGCCGTGAGACCATCTTCGGCGACACCGTCATCCGCGTCAGCGACAAGTACGCTCTTGCGATGCACATCGATACCGATGAAGCCAATGCCGCTTGGGCCGCTGGAACCATCTACGGAACCATCGTCAAATAATGAAAACCGTCCATTACCAGCCCACGGACGTCTGCGCTCGTGAGATGATAATCACCGTCGAGGGGGATACGATCGTCAAAGTCGAAACCCTCGGAGGTTGCCAAGGCAACAGGCAAGGCGTTGCGCGTCTATGCGAGGGAAGAAAGATCGATGAGGTCATCGCCCTTCTCGAAGGCATCAAATGCCACGGAAGCAGAACGGGAGAAACCTCTTGCCCAGACCAACTCGCCAAAGCGCTCAAATCCATCAAAGAATAATTAAAGAAGGCCTCACAACTGAGGCCTTTTATCATGGGACTAACACATTTGAAATAACTCCTATATAATATCGTCCGAGCGAAAAGCTAGTATCAAGAAGCGCTTATAAAGGACTGCGAAAAAGCGCTAGCAACTCCTCTATAGAGGTAAGTGCTCGTCCTTAGCCGGGGCCCACCCCTGGAGCGATGCTAGAGGAATGGACAGAACAGAGCCTTCCACTTGGTGGGAGGCTTTTTACTCGAAAGGTTATTTATGGAAAAGATATTATTCACCAGTGAATCCGTCAGCGAAGGACATCCTGACAAAGTCTGCGACCAGATCTCTGACGCGATTCTTGACGCTACACTCGCCGGCGACCCGGATTCACACGTTGCCTGTGAGGTTTTCGCAACCACCGAATTCATCCTCATCGGAGGCGAAATCACCAGCAAAACCCACCCGGATTATGAAAAAATCGCCAGAAAAGTCCTCCGCGATATCGGTTACACTTCTGCGGAAAAAGGCATTGGCTGCGACACTTGCAAGATCGAAGTAAAAGTTCAAGAACAGTCCCCAGATATCAATATGGGCGTCTCTCGTGGCTCCCTTCTTGAGATGGGCGCTGGCGACCAAGGAATGATGTTTGGATATGCCTCAAATGAGAGCAAGAACTACATGCCTCTTCCTATTTCTATCGCGCACGCGTTAGTCAAGAAGGCCAGTGAGCTTAGAAAGAACGGATCCTTCGCCCACGCTAGACCAGACATGAAGTCTCAGGTCACCATCGATTACACCGACCACGGCCATCCACGCATCGACACCGTTTTGATGTCCATCCAGAACGACCCAGAGACCGATATGAAAGCCTTCCGTGAATTCGTTTCCGAGAAGATCATGAAGGAAGTCGCTAGAGAGTTTGGCCTCAATGATGACTTCAAGATCCTCATCAACCCAACCGGAAGATTCGTCATCGGAGGTCCTGCCGGAGACACTGGTCTCACTGGCAGAAAGATCATCGTCGACACTTATGGAGGAAGCGCCCACCATGGAGGCGGAGCTTTCTCTGGCAAAGACCCAAGCAAGGTTGATAGAAGCGCCTGCTATTACGCCAGATACATCGCCAAGAACCTTGTTGCTGCTGGAGCCGCTGACAGAATGGAAGTCCAACTTGCCTATGCGATTGGAATCCCTGAGCCTGTCTCCATCAATATCTCAACCTTCAAGACCAGCCGTTACACCGATGAAGTCATTCTTGAAGCCATCAAAAAGTTCTTTGATGCGAGACCTGGAGCGATCATCCAGAAGTTCTCCCTCAACAAACCTAAGTTCAAATACCTTGATACAACCGTTTACGGTGCCTTTGGTAGAGATGAGCTCAATCTCCCATGGGAAGAACTCGATAAGGTTCAGGAACTTAAGGAATTCTTCGCTAAACACACCAAATAAACCCCCATTTAGTGAACAAATACCAAGCCCCTTAGATAAACTGAGGGGTTTTAAAATGCCCTGAAATTTACATTTTGGAAATAGCAACGATGAGAGGCTTCCTCTGGAGCATAAGTATTTATCTTTTTAGTGATTCTAAATACAATATAGGTAAAGAAGGATATTTATCCTGGAGGTACATAGGGTATGAAATACCAAATCGTCGGAAAGAACACTACAATCACCGATTCTATTCGTGCTGCCATCGAGAAAAAGCTCAGCAGAATGGACAAGTACTTTGTGGATGGAGACAACGTCCTTTGCCGTGCTGTTGTCGTTACCTACAAAGTTGGAGCCAAGGTCGAAATCACGATCTTCACCAAAGAGATGGACTTCAGAACTGAGGTCCGCGCTAACGACTTCTATGATTCTGTCGATACTGCCATTGACAAGTTAGAAGATCAAATGAGAAGACTTAAAACTCGCTTCGGCAAAAAGAAATCCGGAATCTCTCTCGGACGCTCAATCGCCTTCGAAAATTTCCAGGCTGAAGAGGAAGCCGATGAGAAAGATGAGGTTGTCAGAACCAAGTCTATCTACCTTGATCCAATGACCTTAGATGACGCTATCACCAGAATGGAAGCGCTCGGACATTCCTTCTTCGTCTACCTCGATGAAGAAGATAATGAAATCTCCGTTGCCTATAAGCGTTTAGATGGCGGATATGGCGTCATTCAGGTTGAAAATAAGTTAAAAGACTAATCAACAAAAGTTAAGGGCCCATCGGGCTCTTTTCTTTTTGTCTTTTAAAAATTAGGTAACAAACAAAAGAAGTTGCCTAACCAAATAGAAGAATTATAATGGTTGTATGAGAAAAACGCTGACCAAAAAGATCATCAAAGGTAAGGAGTATTTCTATCTCGTTTTCCGCAAGAATGGGGTGCTCAAGAGCCAGTACCTCGGCGGAGCTTCCTCGATGAAATACAAGAAGTACCTTTTCAAACTCACAGCGGAATCTGGCTCATATGGCATCGATAAAGCAAGGCACAAAAACTTCTCAAAAGGTGCGCCTGTCGTTTATGTCGAAAATGGCTTTTTGGTTGACGAATATAAAAACGGCACGAAAGAGTATCTCAATAGCAAACTCCAGGTCGTGAAAGTGGTGGCGAAACATGATTGAAGAACAACCTCAATTAATCGTTATAGCAGGAGTGCCTGGCAGTGGTCGTTCCACTTTCGCCAAGTGCTACAAGAATGCCTTCATCCATTCCCTCCCTTTGATGTCCTTCAAAGAGGGTTTAAGCAGTGGAGAGTCTTTCTCAACCATCCTCGCGCTTGCCGCACCTGAGGATATGGTTAATCTCCAGAAAGCCCATCGTCGTGGCTACCGCATCACGATCTATTACATGTTCACCGGCAGACTCCTCTCAATGCTCAGGGCGAGGTATCGCCAAATAGCAGAAGGAATCCCTTTCAGCGAATCCTCATTCAAAAAGAACTATGCCGCCTCATACAAAGGACTCATTTCCACCTACCAAAGATGTGAGATCGTCTTCTTCATACGTAACCAAAAGGAATTCGAGTTCTTAGCCGCTTACGACCCAAAGAAAACCTCATTAGAGGTCTTCTCCAAGGCCCTTAAAGTGGTGAAAACCTCAGTAGATGCCATAAAATGAGCATTTCCCTTTGTTAAAAACAAAAGGTTAGTTTAGAATAATGCAACCATGAAGTCTGTGAAGCTGATTGCAACCGATTTGGATGGAACCCTTTTCTATCCTAAGAAACGCTCCCATATGGTTACCAAAGAGAACCGCGCTTTCATCCACCGCTTTGTCGGTGATGGGGGACGCATTCTTTTAGTTACCGGAAGAAACGCCTATTTCGGAGAAAAAGTCGGCTCCAAGATCGGACATCCTTTTGACTACATCGCCTGCAACGGTTCGCTCGTCGTTTCCGGTGGCAAGCGAATCTTTGAGAAAGGCATCCCAAACGAAGAAGCGAGGAAAATCGTCGCCGATCTTCAAAACGACCATGAAGCGAAATTAATCTTCCTCTTCACCAAAGACCATAATATGGTCTGCCAGAGGAAAGAGATCGCCAAATGGGTGAAGATGGGCTATTCGATCTACCGCATCTTCGAAGGCACATACCGTGAGCCATATTTCAAAGATGACGAGCTCTTTGAAAAAGAACTCGAAAGCGGCATGATCTACAAGATTCTCATGTTCCCAGGCTTCGGTAAAAAGAGCATCCCATTCTCCTTCGAACTAGCCAAGAAGCTTCAGCCTATGTACCCAGATCTCAACATAGTTGCCTCAGAGCAAGCTATCGAGATTACAGCCCAAGGCTGCACCAAGAGAGAGGGGCTTTCGTTTTATCTTGATTATAATCAAATCAATGTGGATAATGTTTTAGTCGTCGGCGATTCTGGCAATGATATTTCTATGTTCCAAGCATTCCCTGGAAGAAGCTTCTGCATGGATCACAGTCTCGAAGACGTTAAGCAACACGCTTCGTTTGTGATCAAGCGTTTCAGTGATATCGAGAATTACGTCTACCCATCTGCGGAGACTACCGCTGAAACAAACGATTAAAAGGAAGGCATTTACACATGAATCAACCAACACAAGTAATCGCAACACTCGAACACTACAAAGTAGCGATTCGCGACACCCTTGAGTACACACTCAACAAGGAACACTACGACCTCAACGCTTTCAAAGAGAAAAAGAGAAGCGTTCTTATTGAGGTTGAGCAGCCAACTCCACTTAAGAGCATCATCAATGCTTCCGGTGAGAATGGCGAAAAACTCGAAAAGATGATCCGTGACTTCTACGATGATGTCTACGGTGATGAGAGCACCATCCTCAAGGCGGCCGATGACGGCCTCCGTGTTGACCATGCTCAGCACATCGCCATCTTCAAAGGCGTCGTCCCGATCCACGAGAACGTCGAAGCCATGGTTTCTGGCATCATCCGTGACGCCAAAGGCAAAGGCATCGATGTCAGCCAGGCCGAAGCCGCTGACTTAGCCGAAGAAAGACTCTACAGAGGCGTTTGCTACCTCACCATGGTCGGCCAGCTTGTCAGACTCTTCAACGACTACAACGTCGCCCGTCGCGAAGCGAAAGGCGAAGAAAGCCCAGCCAGCAAATTCATCGGCAACGATATCAGCGAGGTCATCACTCTCATCAACACCGTCCGTGCCAACAACCGTCTTACCGACGAGAGATACATGGGTGTCCAAGACAAAGTCTTCGCCCTTGTCGAATACATGACTGGACGTCGTGATCTCCCAACTGGCAAAGGATTCCCAGAGGTCATCAGAGAGACCGAAGATTCCATCAATGGCTTCATCCGTGAGGTTGAACCACTCTGGAAGCAGACCTACGACCCACTCATCAGAGAACTCGTCGAAATTGCCAAAGCCCAGCAGGCCAAAGCTGAGCAACCAGCTGAAGCTGCTCCAGCCGATCAGGGCGAGCCAGTTGAACTCGACCCAAAGACCGGTCTCCCAAAATAAACTAGGTTTACGATTATGAATGATATGACTCCAACCAAAATTGAAGATGTTTCTAAGAACAAGATTTCCAAAGGCGAAAAGGTTTTCATCGTTCTCGATGGAATTCTCGCTCTTGGCGGTCTGGTGATGATCGTCCTTGGCTTCATCGCCGATTTCTATCCTGGCAAACCAGAGGACAACTGGACTGGGCAAGCAGCCTTCCAAAACGCCATGCATCTTTCCTATAGATGGTTCGGTGTCATTCTCATCTTAGTGGCCGCCCTCATTGCTGCCATCGCTCTTAACGGCTTCGCCCGAAAGAACGATACCGACAACGAGAGAGCCCTCCGCCGTGCCCAACGTCTTAAGATCATCTCCGAATCCGAGAAGGTCACTGCTGAGCAAGAAGCTGCTGCCATCGCTGCCAAAGAAGAAGCGAAAGCAGTGGAAGCCAAACCAGCTGAGGAAGAAGCTCCAAAAGCCGAAGAACCAAAGGCTGAATAAGCAAAATCAACAGCAAAACCCCCACGAAAATCCGTGGGGGTTTTTATTTTTGGCGTCCCATAGACTATGGAGAGCCCATTCATTTATAATGAACATATGAAAGAATTAGTCATAGCTCTCTTAATCCTTTCCGGTGTTGTTTTCACCGGGCTGATCTTTAGGTATCTCCTTTACGCGTTCAAATACAAATACAGAGGGAACCTTCTCATCTATACCGTTTTCTGTTTCATAGTTTGCTTCTGCTATAGCCTCTACGCCAACTTCTTCCCGGCGGTTCCTCCAGAGACAGCGGGCAATCCACTTGTCTTAGCAGTCACCTCGGTATTCGACACTTTGAAGATGATGGTGGTGGCCTTTGACAAGAGCGCTATCGGCGCGTACTTCTTCGCAAACGATCCTGTTAAGCTTGCCTTCGGTATCGGTTATGTCGTTTCTTCTATCGCTTCCTTGGCCCTCTCTTCGATGGCCATCATCCTTTTGACTGTCAAGAACTTCCAGAAGAGCTGGATCACTTTCTTCAGAAAGCTTAGGCCAAACACCGAAATCTATTACATCTTCTCAGATCCAGGAATGCCTATGGCCGCTAAGTTGGCAGCGCAGCTGACGAAGAAAGACGAGAAAAACAAAGTCGTCACCATGTTCATTACCGCTTCCTCCCAGAAGACCCAGGAAGGCACCGAATACAAAGATATGCTCACCCTTATGGGTCTTGATGTCAGAACCGAGAATCTCAGCGCTGGCTTAGCCTCTTTCTTACTCCGTCACTTCGATAAGAAGTTCTGGCCTATCCCATATTGCTTCAAGAAGAGAAAGGTTTTCGTCTATGGCCTTTTCTCAAACGATGATGTCTCCGTTGAGTTCGGCGGTCATTTCTTAGCCGCTTTGAACAAAAACAAGAGATTCCAGAAAATCTACGAGAAACTCAAATCAGGCGAGGCTCTTAGTGAACAAGAGAGATCAATCTTCGAGACCTTTAAGGTCTTCCTTACCTATCACAATAGCGACATCGATAAGGCTAACGGTTTCTCTAAGAAGACCGGCCATATCATCAGCACCTTGTCTCTCTACGACATGATCTCTTCCGAGTTCTTGCTCAATAACCAGCTCTCCAACTTTGTTGACCTTAAATCCATCAAAGATGATGAGGACAACAAATCCCTCAATGTCACCTTCCTTGGCTTTGGCAAAGCGAACCGTTCCATCTTCGAAAAGATGAAGGCCGCTTACCAGCTTTGGACCGACAATACGAACAAGGTCAATTACCATGTCCTCGATCAATTCTCCGAGTCTTTGGTGGGTCTCTATAGGAACCACTACACGGAAGAAGGCGGAGAAGCTAACAAGCCTCTCTTCTACAACATCATGAGTGAGTTTGATGGCAAAGACCTCACCTCCGAAGAAGAGCTCAATAGATACTTCGAAAGCATCAAAAACGACAGCAAATCCAATAGATTTTCGGAAAAAGGCTTCGAAATGTTCCTTGTTTCCTTCGCTGACACGAATACGGATGTGAAGATGGCGATCACCCTCAGGAACACCCTTATCAAGTACTTCGGCGAAGAGAAGTTAAAGAAGACTGTCATCTTTGTCAGAATCGCTGATGACAGAATCTCGAAGAACTTCGAAGACAAAGAATTCAATGAGTTCGTCTTCACCCAGGAAGAAATCAATTCCGGCATTCTCTTCGAGGACCACATCTCTGTCCCAATCGTCGTCTATGGTCAGAACTCCTTGATGTCGAGCTATCTCAGCAAGCATCACTTCATGATCAACAAGCTCGGCCTTGCCGCGATGATCTCTTACTATGGAAATAAGGACAGTGCGACCGCTGATTTCTATCTTGGTGACAAAGAGACAATCACTGCAAACACCGATACCGTCTATTCTCTTAAGACAAAACTCAATCTCTTCGGCTATAACCTTACCCAGGATTATCTCGTTGAAAGACTTGATGGCAAAGCGACTTCTCCAAAGGAGTTCTATGACGATATCGCCAAACAGATTAGCGGCGTTACCTATCCAGATCTCCCGCAAGGTTCGCCAGTCACGAGACTCGCAGAGCTTGAACACAACAGATGGCTCGTCACTTCTTACAAGATCTTCAAATATCTGCCTCTCAGCTACGAGGACTTCCTTGCTAGGTCAAAGAAGGAAGGCAAAGCCACGACCAAGAGCGAGAATGGCGACAAGAATGTCTGCATGGTCACCAACGCCGGTCTCAAAGAGTTCAGGAACAAGGCTCTTAAAGACCTCGGAGAAGATTCCAAGGATCGTCTTGATAAGATCTGCTTCAGATATGACGTGGACGCTTTGAAGACTGTCTTCTATGCTCTTGCCGAGTTCCAAAAAGAAGGCAGATAAAAAGCCGATTAACAAAAAATAGCCTCGTTTTGCGAGGCTTTTTTCATTATTTGTAGTATTATTTTGGGGAAACATGAAGAAAAGCGAGTACGTCAAAAAGTTAGAAGAAGAATATAACCAGAAGCAAAAAGCCTGGAAGGATCATATCCGCGAGGAGCCTAACAGGTTCAAAAGGTTCTGGAAGTGGGTGTGGTACCTCATCGCTTTTCCTTTCGTTTGGCTTTTCTATAACGTCAGGGATTGGAGAAGCGCGATCTGCATCGTCGTCTCTTTCCTTCTTTGGTCGGCCTCTGTTTGGGGCTTCTATTTAGCTGCGCTTATCTGCGGGTGGACAACGGATGCGGCCAAATGGCTTATTGGCATTGGTTCGGCAGTATGGGTGTGGTGGGCTTCCCCAATCGGATCGCCTTTCATCCTCTGCGTCACTTTCACGGCAATCGGCATCAAGTCTCTTTTGAATATCATTTCGAACAAAAAAGAGCCGAAAGAGATAAAAGAAGAATAAAAAAAGTTCCAATTTCTTGGAACGATTTGTTGAGTTGGCGGAGGAATAGGGATTTGAACCCTAGCGCAGTGTTACCCGCCTACGAGCTTTCCAAGCCCGCCCCTTCGACCACTTGGGTATTCCTCCATGACGCAACTATGTAGTTTGTCGCGCAAGGGGAATTATAGGTTAGTGACCTTGATTTTTCAACAATGCGATGAAACAAAGAGAAGATATGAGGTTTACGCTAATCAATGACGCGCGTTTTTGTGCTAAAATGTTTGTTAATCAAACATGATTGAAAAGATTATCGATAAAGCAAACTCAAATCAGAAGGCGGAGAAGTACGTTCGTAGACTCTTAGAGAATGCCCCGCTTTCTTTGATATACAAAACCTTCAGGAAGAAAGATATCAAGGTCAATGGCCATTGGATTAAGAAGGACCATGTCCTTATGGAAGGCGATACCCTTCGTATCTACATCACCGAAGCTCAGTTAGAGGAATTCCAAAAACCAAGGGAAGCCATCAAAGCCCCTCTTGAGTATCCGATCGTCTACGAGGATGAGAACATCCTTGTCATAGACAAACCTTCTGGACTTCTTGTCATCGGAGATGATAAGGAAACAAGGAACACCTTAGCGAGAAAAGTCCTCGATTACCTTTATTACAAAGGCGAGTTCGATCCTACAAACCATTCCTTTGTTCCTTCCCCGGCCCATAGGCTTGATAGGAACACCGCTGGCTTAGTCGTCTTTGGCAAAACCAATGAGGCCTTAAGTGAGCTCACCCGTCTTTTCAAAGAAAGAGACGACATCGAGAAGAAGTATCTCACGATAGTAGTGGGCACAACCGATAAAGAAGGCATCATCAACAAGCCTCTTAAGAAAGATTCCAATACCGGTCTCGTAACCGTTTGCTCTCTTGAGAAAGGCGGCAAGACCGCAATAACCAAATACAAGACGTTCAAGACCGTCATGGGTTTCTCCCTCGTCGAAGTGGAACTCCTTACAGGAAGAACCCATCAGATCCGCGCTCACCTCGCTTCGATTGGTCATCCAATCATGGGTGATGGCAAATACGGCGACTTCGCAACCAACCGCTACGTCAAACAGAAATATGGCTGGTCCAACCAGTTCCTTCACGCTTACAAGATGAGCTTCAAGCATCCTTTGCCGCCTCTAGATTACCTAGCAGGTAAGGAGTTTGAGTCAAAACTTAGCGATGAAGAAGCACATATTGTCCAAATATTCTTTGAAAGCCCTAAAATATTCTACGAATAGAATCAGGAGGAATAACCATGGCTGATTTAGTTAAACAGAACTACGAAAGATGGATGGCCTCTCCAAAGGTCAGCGAAGAAGACAAGAAAGCTCTTCTTGCTTTGACCCCAGAGGAAAAGGATGCCGCCTTCTTCAAAGACGTCGAATTCGGAACCGCCGGCATGCGCGGATTCATTGGTCCAGGCACCAACAAGATGAATGACTTCACCGTCAAGAAAGCCACGGTTGCCTTCGGTATGTATCTTCTCGAGAAGATCCCTGGCTCGAAAGAAATGGGCATCGTCATTTCCCACGATAATCGTTTCAAATCCCGCGAGTTCACCCTTCTCTCTGCGAAAATCCTCAACGAAATGGGCATTAAAGCCTATATCTTCGATGCTCTTCGCCCAGTCCCAGAGCTCTCCTTTGCCGTCCGTAAGACGAAAGCCGCGGGTGGTATCATGATCACCGCTTCCCATAACCCAAAGGAATATAACGGCTACAAGATCTACGATGAGACCGGCTGCCAGCTTGTCCCAAAGAAGATCGCCAGAATGCTTGAGATCCTCGCCTCCCTTCCTGATGAATTAACCGTTGAGGCTCCAAAGGCCGACAAACCAGCTGAGACCATCATGCTTGGCAAAGAGATCGATGACGAATATGTCGAGCTCGTCAAAGGCACCCAAGTCAACCCAGACCTTCCAAAACAAGGCTTCAAGATCGTCTATTCCCCACAGCACGGCGCTTCATACGAGAACGCTATGCGCATCTTCAAGGATTGCGGATATGAAATCTATCCAGTGGAGAAGCAGTGCATCCACGATCCTGCCTTTGGCGGAACCGAATCACCAAACCCAGAGAACGCGGAAGCCTTCACTGAGTCCATCAAGCTCGCCAAAGAGATCGGCGCGACCTTAACCGTCATGACCGACCCAGATGGCGATAGATGCGGCCTTAGCTACCTCTCTAGCAAAGGCACCTATGAAAGACTTACCGGCAACCAGAGTGCCGCTCTTCTCATGGAATACATCTTCTCTGAGAGACAGAAGCAGGGCAAACTCCACAAAGATGGCGTCATGTATGACACCGTCGTCACCTCTGACTTAGGCAGAAAGATCGCCAAAGCCTACGGCTTAAAGAACGAAAGCTTCCTCACCGGCTTCAAATATATCGGTAACAGAATCGATTACTATGAGAAGAAAGGATACGGCCCATACTGCGAATTCGGATACGAAGAATCCTATGGCTGCATCGTTGAGCCATTTGTCAGAGACAAAGACGGTATCCAAGCCATCCTTCTTTATAGCGAAATGGCCCTCCATTATTATCTCCAGGGCATCCCGCTTGATGTCGCTTATGAGAACCTCGAGAAGAAGTATGGCTACCATATGACCATCACCAAGAGCGTTTCCTTCTTCGGCTCTAGCGGCGCTTCCGAGATGGCCAAGATCATGGAGAAGGCCCATAACTCTCTCCCACACGTCGTCGATGGCATGAAAGTCGTCGTCATCGAGGACTACGTCAAACTCGAAAAGCAGGACCTCAGAACTGGCGAAAAGACCAAGCTCGACTATGACAAATCAGAAGTCGTCCGCCTTATCTTCGAAGACACTTCCTGGATCGCTATTAGACCAAGCGGAACCGAGCCAAAGTGCAAGTTCTACGTCGAAGTCTTCCAGAAGGACGGAAACGGCTTAAAAGAGAGGACCGAACACCTCATCGCAACCTTGCTTGAAAGCCTTGGGGTTAAGGCCTAATTAAGAAGCAATTCTTCTAACTTATGGGCAACAGCGTCATCGTTGTTGCCTTTTTCTAATGCTGGCACATTTTCGGAAAGGAGGAAGGATTTGCAGGGGAAAACGTGAAATTTTGTTCCTGCAAAAGCGAGCATTTTGTAGTCGCTGTCGCTATCGCCGAAAGCAATGATGTCGTTTTGTCTCACGCCATAATGCTTGGCGATGTATTTGGCCGCGTTGCCTTTGTCGTAATGGGCGTAATAAGCTTCGCAGTGCTTTGATGCGCTCCAGTGACGGCAGCCAATTGGAACATGGCTCTCGATGAGTCTCTTGAGCTTCTCGTAATGTAGTTTTTCGACCTCAAAAATCAAAGCGAACACATCTTTGCTGAGATGCTCTTCCGCTTTGCCTGTTTTGATTTCTTCTCCCATCTTTGGGAAGTAGCCAATGAGGAATGGGTCAAGCTTATCCATGAAGATCTTCTCGTCGTCTTCGAAGGCCAAATTGAGAAGAGGGAAATCAATCTTCGAAAGGATGTCTTTCACATCTTCCAAAGGAAAAGCTTCCTTCAGAGCAGGGAACGACTCGTCGTTTGGATCGATTACATAGGTGCCATTATAGGCGATGAAAGGAGTGTCTAACCCTAGCTGCTCATAATAGGGGAGCATGGCTCTCGGAGGGCGGCCTGATGCTAAGACGATCTTATGTCCTTTCTTCGAAACTTCTTTGAGGACCTTAACGGTGTATGGGGACAACTCAAAAGAATCGTTCAATAACGTTCCGTCTAAATCGATGAAGATAAGTTTCTTAGTCATCAAGGGAGAGAAGGCCAACGGCATTCTGGACACGCTTCAAAGTCTTCTTAGCAACGGCTTCGGCTTTCTTAGCGCCTTCGTTAAGAATCTCGACATAAGACTTTGAGGCAATGATTTCTTCGTAGCGGGCTTTGAATGGAGCGAGTTCTTCGATGACTTTATCGGCAACGGCTCTCTTGAAATCGCCATAGCCGGAATCTTTGAACTTCTCGGCCGCTTCTTGTGGGGTGATGTCGCTTAATGCGGCATAGATGGTAAGTAAGTTAGAGACGCCTGGCTGGTTCTCTGGGTCATAGTTGACCTTGCCAACCATATCGGTGACGGCGGACATGATCTTCTTGCGCATGGTCTTCTCGTCGTCTTTGAGGAAGATGTCGCCTTTAGGATCGCTCTTGGACATCTTCTTGGTTGGGTCACTAAGTGACATGATACGGGCACCGACTTTGGTGACCTGGGCGCGCGGCATGACGAGAATGTCGCCATAGCGGTGGTTGAATCTCTTAACGAGATCGCGGCAGATCTCGACGTGTTGGGTCTGGTCTTCGCCGACTGGGACGATATTGGCGTCATAAAGGAGAATGTCAGCGGCCATAAGGACTGGGTAAGCGAAAATGCCAAGTCCGATTTCGCTGTCATTCATCTTCGAACATTTATCTTTGAACTGGGTCATGCGTCTAAGCTC
>JAFZUD010000063.1 GCA_017618495.1 Bacilli bacterium
CAAGAAGAAGGAGGGCTCTTTCAAGTGTGGCGTTGCTCTTCTCCAATTTGTCATAGAACTGAAGATAGGCTTGAGAGAGTTCGATGTTCTTGATGCCAAGATTCTTCATGAGAATGGTTCTAAGGACATTGAGGCCTGCGAACATCCAGCATCTTCCTGATTGCTTCTGATTGGTGACCGAACCGGCTTTGACATCAACGCTGAAGGTATTCGTCAATGAGTCGAATGTCTCTTTGTCGATCGCACTGTTAAATAAGCCGTTGTGAGTGACCGTTCTTTCGATCACCTTGTGGCTCTTGTCTTTTTTGTATTCATCTTCATATGAAGATAAGTCTTTTGATTCAATTGCTTCTTTCATATAACTGCTTCCTCCTTTGAAGCGCTTGATTAACATATCACAAGATATAGAAAACTAAAGGATTACTTTTTCAAAGTAAGAAAAAACCTCACCACTTGGTGAGGTCTTCTTTTTATCTGTGTTTCGCGTGGAAGGCAACGGACACTCCGCCAGGTCCGCTATGAGCGCCAGCGGTTGGGTTGCATGGCACTTTCTCAATATTGAGGTCTTCACCGAATCTGGCTTTGAGCATCTCGCACATCTTCTTGACGAGAAGCGGGCTATCGGTATGACCGACGACGAATGTGTAGTTCTTGATGTCGTCACCGAGATCCTCAACGAACTTGACCATCGTCTTTAAGGCATTGGCCTGACCAATGGCTTTTCCAAATGATCCCATGATGCCTTTGTCATTGATGTTGATAAGAGGCTTGATGCCGATCATCCCTCCCATGAAAGCGCTGAAGCCGGAGACTCTTCCTGAGTTCTTGAAGAACTTTAAGTCATCAGCGAAGAAGTAGCAGGCGAAGTGCTGTCTTTCCTCTTCGCCCCATTTGATGAGCTCATCGATGGTGTAGCCCTTCTTGTATCTTTCAAGCATCTCTTTGACGATGACGTAAGCGCCTGTCGTCATGCTCATGGTGTCGAAGTGCTCGAATCTGACATTAGGATATTTCTCTTTGAGTTCCTTGATAGCCTTCTCCATGTTGTCGAAGGTAAGGCTCATCGCACTGGAAAAATGGATATAAAGAATCTCGTCTCCATTCGCGAATGCAGGTTCGAATATCTCTTTGTAATTGGCAGGGGATAATGCCGCGGTGGTAGGAATGGTTCCACCTCTAAGCATGTTGTAATAGGCGTGAGGTTCGAATTCCTCAAAGTCGACATAAGGGTAGACCTCTTTGTCACCGATGAAGTAAGGCATCGAGATAAGGGATACGCCATATTCCTTGGCCTGAGCCTTGGTGATGTCGCAATCGGAATCAACGAAAATGTGAAGCATAGTTAATAACGACCTTTCGTGTGTATAAGAAGAGTTTATAGGAAAGCGCTTGGAGTTTCAAAGACGCGTTGTTATGAGCGTTTAGCCTCTTTGCTCTTTTTGTTTTTTATGTAGGCAAGGATGAATTCAGCGAATTGGTAGATGCCGCTTGATGGGTTTGGCTTTTTGTCTGACTTGCTGTCCTCATCTTTCTTTTTCATCCACTTAGTCGCTTTTTCGATTGAGCCGCCGTAAACGGTTAGGAAGTGATGGAGACCTTCCATGTTTTTCTTGTATTTCTTTCGGCAACCTTTTTCTTTCAAGAAACCATTGATTTTGTCGATATAGTTTTTTCGACTCATGGCAGTCTGGAGGTTTTCGAAATAGTGATAGACCCATACTTCAAAGCATTCGTTTGACCAACAGGCATGCCATGCTATGTCGGAATCGTTTTTACCCTGTTCCTTTATCAAGCGGAAAGCCTCATCGAAATCTTCAAAATCATCCTTGTCATAGAACACCCAAACATCGGTTATCGTTTCTGACTTCTTTTTGCGCTTTTTGACGTCCTCGATGGCGTATTTAACCAAATCGATTGTGTGTTTTGATTTGGCTGCTTTGACCGAGACAATTTCTATGTCGTCTTTTGAAACGCTGAGCTCTTCTGAGGCAAACGCTTTCAAATCTTCCACATATAGTGGTTCCGTCTTCGTCCCTTCCGCATAAACGAGATGCCTGCCGAAAGAGAGTAATACATTTGGTATGTTTCTTCTTCCTCGAGGTCTATTAATCACACCAAGTCAGTCCTTTCTTAATAAATGGATCGGCCCCGAACCTTCCTTCGAGGTATTGTTTGCCATACACTGCATCTTTCCTGACCATCTCGCCTTTGTAATTAACGATGTTGGAAAGAGGGGTATAGATAGTTGAGAATCTTTCATCTCTGTAGGCGAACCAAATCTCATCTCTCCTGAACAGCTTGTTGTTCATGTTCGTGATGTCGTGAGAATTGAAGATAAGCTGTCTTGACTCGTTTTCTTTCGATGTGAACATCTCAACGATTGCCCTGATGAGTTTTGGGTGGAGATGTGAATCGAAATCGTCGGCAAAGCAAACGCCCCCCTTCTTAGACAAGATGGCGAAAACCAAATTGATAACCTTGATTGTGCCGCTCGATTCGTTACCAAGCGGGATGGAAAAGACTTCCCCATCTTCGTTCTTTCTTTCGATATACGGATGAAAAACTCCTTGGGCCACTTCTTTGAACTCCAATTTTGTGATCCTCATGTCGAAAACGTTCAAAATCTCTTTGGCCTTCCCTAAGCAATTCTTCAGTGGCTCCATGGTTTCTTTTGTGTAGTTGAATGGGGTGTCTTCCATCCGCGGCCATAGATAAGATGATATTTCTTTGAAGAAAACGGAGATTGGCGAGGAATCGTCTTTGAAAGTTTCGGTGAAATACTTCAAGAAGGTGTAGTTTTTTGCTAGCGATCTTTTGCCTTTGATCAAATCGACATCTTTAAGCGTCTCACAAGTGACGATGCCTTTGCTATTTCTTTCGAAGAGTTGAGCGAACTCTTTTTCTTCGAGTTTTCGGCAAACCATCTCTTCTTTTTTGATTTCGAAATCGATTGCCCAAGCAAATGGGCTCGCGAAAGACTGTGGGTTGAATTGCTGTGTCATCTTATTCAAATCGACAGTCAACGAATAACCGATCTCATATCCCTCACTAACTATATATAGGGTAAAAACAGTATCTTTCCCTCTTAAGAAAACATTTGGGAAATAGTTCTCGTCTTTAATGGAATCGTTAAGGTACATGGAACGCAAAACGATGCCGCAGAAAGTGCTCATAGCTTTCAAAAGGTTTGATTTACCGCCGCCGTTAGGGCCATAGATTGAAGCGACCTTGAGCAATCTTTCTTTCCCGGCCTTTATTACGTGATCTTGATACTCGGAAACCAATTTTGCAGGGCAAGCTTCCATGGTGAAAACTTGTTCTTCGCGGATTGATTTGTAATTGGTAACCCTGAATTCTTTAAGCATAAACAAACTCCATGAGATTTTTTCTCACAGACATTATGAACCCTTTTTATTTTGGTGTAAATCATCATGAGATTTTTTCTCACGACTTAGACATGAGTGATTAATCTTTACTCCTCCTCACTTACCATATAGAGGAGCAGGGGATGATTTTTCGTAAAAAAGATAAAGAATAGTAAATTGTTGACACTTTTTCTTTTTGTGGAAATCCTATAAGCATGATTTACATCACAGGCGACACTCACGGAGACATTGATTTCGATAAGCTTCTCCCTCTCAAAGAGAAGAACCTTTCATATGACGACTACCTCATCATCTGTGGTGATGCAGGAATATGTTGGTCCAAAGAAGATCTCCCTCATTTCCTAGAGCTCTATAACAGCCTTGGCTGCACGATTCTCTATATCGATGGCAACCATGAGAACTTCGATATGCTTAATAAGATGCCTGTAGTGGAATTCGGAGGCGCTTTAACACACAAGATAGATGAACATATCTTCCATATCCTCCGTGGAGAAATATTGACCCTAGAAGGAAAGACATTCCTTTGCCTAGGAGGAGCCCGTTCAACCGATAAGGCATATAGAACCCCATATGTCTCTTGGTGGCCGGAAGAGATGATCACCGAAGAGGATATCAAGAACGCTGAAAGGAACTTAGCCAAGTTCAATAACAAGGTCGATTATGTCCTCACTCACTGCGTGGAGACTTTCACTGCTTGCTCTTGTCTCCTAAAAGGAAGAGACGCTTGTACGGACGCTCTATGTTTCATCGATATGGTAGTGGATTACAAACACTGGTACTTCGGCCATTACCATGTAGATAGGCAAATAGATAAAAAGAGAACCTGTCTGTATCAGGATATCGTCGAACTAGATTAATTGAAAATCAGTTGAAGTTTGATAAAGAACTTGTTTTATTTTCAAAAGAAAATAAGTATTTGTTTTTACTGCCTAATAGTATTGAATTACTGCCTAATTTGTACTAATATATGGTTAGAAAGATAGAATTATGGTTAGAAAATTTGATTATTCCTTTTTAAAAGACAAGGTTCCTGCGAGGATTGTGTCGCTGCTTTCTGTGGTTTACGACATCAAGGGAAAGGAGAGCGTTAGGCTCAACTCTTCGCCTTCTTTGTTCAACAAGTTGAAAGCGAAAGCGATCAGAGACTCGATCAAAGCCAGCAACGCAATCGAAAACATTCATACGACCGAAAAAAGAATTGATGACATCGCCAAAGGCGACAACAACGCTTTTACCCATCCGGAGAAGGAAATAATCGGATATAGGAACGTCCTTAATGACATTCACAAATACCATGAAACGATCACCTTTGATGAAACTACTATCCTTGCTCTGCATAGAGAGCTGTTGGATGTTGCCGAAACATCTGGTCGCGGCGAGTACAAAAAAGAACCAAACGTCATAACCGAAAGGAAAAACGGAAAGAGCGTCCCGATTTTCATTCCGACTCTTCCGAAAGACGTTAAGGAGTCGATTGGACAAGCGCTTCTCGCTTATAACGAGGCCATACACGATCCTGAGATCAGCCCGCTCCTATTGATCCCGAGTTTCGTGCTCGACTTCCTTTGCATCCATCCGTTCGATGATGGCAATGGAAGAATGTCGAGGTTGCTCACGCTATTGCTTCTCTACAAAGCTGGTTTTGATATTGGGAGTTTCGTCTCAATAGAAAAGGCGATCAACGATACCAAAGGC
>JAFZUD010000064.1 GCA_017618495.1 Bacilli bacterium
ATAACCCCTTCGCACGCATACGAGCAAGAAAAAAGGCCTCACCTTGTGAGACCTTAATCTTATTTTTTGCCTTTGTTCCACCACTTACCGAGCTTGGCTTGCTGTTCTTTTTGGAATTGTCTTAGCAAGTCTTTCTCAGTGGATGATAGATTCGTCGGTGTCGAGACTTTCACATGAAGGAACTGGTCGCCTGGACGTCCGGTACGGAGGTCTTTGACGCCTTGTCCTTTGAGCTTGAGGATCTGATTTGGCTGCGTTCCCGCTGGGATTGAGACCTCAACAGAGCCATAGACGGTTTGGACGTCTAAGCTCGCGCCGAGGGCACAGTCGACGAAGGATAACTCAAGTTCCATGTGGATGTCATTGCCATCACGGGTGAAAGTTGGGTCTTTCTTGATGCGGACTTCGATGTATAAGTCGCCATTTTCTCCACCATTGATTCCCCTTTCGCCCTTGCCTTTGACGCGAACCTGCTGGCCGTTGTTGATACCGGCTGGGATATTGACGTCAAGGTCTTTATGAACGCGGTTGTAACCGCTGCCTCCACAGGTTTTGCAGCTGTTTTTGACAACTTTGCCTGTGCCATGGCAATGTTCGCATGGACCTTCGGTCTGCATAGTGCCAAAGAGGGTTCTTTGGGTATGCAAAGTGTAGCCGCGACCGCCACAATATGGGCAAGTTGAGATATCGCTTGGGCTTTCTGCACCAGTGCCGTGGCAATGGGAGCAAGGCTCATCGTAGGTGATTGGGACGCTAAGATGGGTGCCTTTGATGGAATCCATGAAGGAAATCGTGCGCTGAATGAGGACATCGTTTCCTTTCTGTGGCCCGCTGGCGCTTCTTGAACTGCGTCTTCCGCCACCGAAGAAGCTAGAGAAAATGTCATTGAGGTCGACATCGCCAAAACCGGCGCCTGAGAAGCCAGCTCCTCCGAATGGGTTGCCCGCCCCTCCTGTCGATCCGCCTTGTTGGAAGGCAGCGTGTCCGAATTGGTCGTACTGCTTTCTCTTGGTGTCGTCGAAGAGGACGTCATAGGCCTCCTGAATCTCCTCGAATTTCTTTGGTGCGTCAGGAGAATGGTTGATATCCGGATGGTATTGCTTGGCTAGTTTGCGGTAGGCGCTTTTGATTTCGTCTTTGGATGCGCCTTTGGACACACCAAGGACTTCATAGTAGTCGCGTTTTGCCTCTGCCATTGTTTACTCCTTTTTAACAAAAGGCTGGTGGCGCCTAGTTTTTGACGCCACCACCTCGTAGATGATGATTAGTTTTTCTTGTCGGTGAAATCGGCATCGACGACATCGTCGGCACCGGTCTGTCCGGCACTAGAAGCATCAGCTCCTGGGTTTGGGTTTGCACCGGTTTGCTGAGCATACTGAGCGGCTTTCGCAGCGGTGTCTTCGAGTCTTCCGACGATCTCGCGGAGTTTCTCGATGTCGTTGGCACCCATAGCGCCCTGAGCTTCGTCACGGATCTTGATAAGTTCGTCTTTCTGCTCTTGGGTAAGCTTGTCGCCTTGTTCGACTAAGGACTGGTTGATCTGGTCAATGTAGGTCTGAGCCTTGTTCTTGACCTCGATGTCGCCTTTACGCTTAGCATCGGCCTCTTTGTTTTCCTCAGCTTCTCTGATCATGCGGTCGATGTCCTCTTTGGAAAGGCCGTTGGAACCGCTGATGGTGATGTCCTGGGATTGCTGGGTGTCGAGGTCTTTGGCGCTGACTTTGACGATACCGTTGACGTCAATGCTGAAGGTGACTTCGATTCTTGGCTGTCCACGTCTTGCTGGTTTGATGCCAGAAAGCTGGAAGTGGCCGAGTAATTTGTTGTCGTGGGCCATCTGTCTTTCACCTTGGTAAACCATGATATCGACGTCTGGCTGCTTGTATTCGGCGGTAGAGAAGACCTGGCTCTTGGTGGTTGGGATTGTGGTGTTCCTTGGGATAAGAGGAGTCATGACTCCGCCAAGGGTCTCAATGCCAAGGGTGAGAGGAGTGACGTCGAGAAGGACGACATCCTTAACGTCGCCGGCGATGACAGCGCCTTGGAGGGCAGCACCACGGCTGACGGCTTCGTCTGGGTTGACAGAGAGGTTGATCTCGTGTCCGGTAACCTGACGGACCATTTCCTGAACGGCTGGCATACGGATGGAGCCACCGATCATAAGGATCTGTCCGAGGTCTGAGTATTTGAGTTTGGCATCAGCCATGGCCTTTTCCATTGGGGCCTTGCATCTCTCTAAGAGATTGCGGGTCATGTTCTGGAATTCAGCGCGGCTGAGGGTTTTTTCGAAGTTGATAGGACCGTTGGCACCCATTCCGATGAATGGAAGGGAGATGGTTGTGGTTAAGGAGCTGAGAGCTCGATCTTGGCCTTTTCGGCGGCGTCTAAGAAACGCTGCTCGGCCATCTTGTCGTTGATGTCGACACCGGTCTCGATCTTGATCTGAGCGCGGATCCAGTCGGCAAGGGCTTTGTCCCAGTCATCGCCACCGAGTCTGGTATCACCGCTGGTAGCAAGAACCTGGAAGGTGCCATCACCGATATCAAGGATGGAGACGTCGAAGGTTCCACCGCCAAGGTCGAAGACGAGGACTTTCTCGCTCTTGTCGCTGTCTAAGCCATAGGCTAAGCAGCTGGCGGTTGGCTCGTTGATGATACGGACGACATCAAGACCGGCGATGGTGCCTGCGTCTTTGGTCGCCTGACGCTGAGCGTCATTGAAGTAAGCAGGAACGGTGATGACGGCTTTCTTGACTGGCTGGCCGATGTTCTTTTCGGCATAGCTCTTCATATAGGAAAGGACCTTGGAGGAGATTTCCTGTGGGGTGAAGTCCTTATTTAAGCAATTGATGTGGAACTTCTCGGAAGTGCCGATGGCGCGCTTGGCGCTTCTGACGGTGTCAGGATTGGTGATGGCCTGACGTTTGGCGGCATTGCCGACGATTTCCTCACCGCTACCTTTGAAGGCGACGACCGATGGGGTGGTCATGGTTCCTTCTGGGTTTGGAATGACTTTGATTTGGCCATCAGCCTGCATGTAGCTGATGACGGAGTTGGTGGTACCAAGATCGATACCGACGATGATTTCTTTTGCCATATTCTTATTTCTCCTTAAGCTTTGTTAGCTTCGTTTTCTGCTGGGGCAGCTTCTTTGGCTTCTTCAGCTGGTTTGTCTTCTTTTTTCTTGCTCACCTTGACCATGACCGGTTTGATGAGTTTCTCGTGGAGGCGATAGCCTTTTGAGTAGACCTGGAGGACTTTGTTTCCTTCGTCATCGCTCTCCTCTACTTCCATGGCGTGCATGAAGTTTGGATCGAATGCATCGCCGATTTTAGGAAGTATCTCGGTGACGCCTTCCATTGAGAGGGCGTTTTGGAGTTGGTTGTAGATGAATCCGAATCCCTGCTGGTAGTTCTTGGCTTCTTGGCTTGTTGGCTCTGCGCTTAAGGCCATATAGAAGCTGTCGAGCGCCGGGAGGAGATTTTCAACGAACCCTTCGGCTCTGTATCTGAGGGCCTCGCGGTGATCGGCTTCGAGGGATTTGCGGAGGTTAGCGGTATCGGCATAGGCCATATACGCTTTGTTCTTCCACTCTTCCTTCTCTTTCCTTTCGACCTCGGCGGCGTCCTTGAGTTTGAGGAAATCGCTATAGAGGATCTCAACGGTCTTAGGTTCCTTGTCCTCTTCCTTTATTTCTTCGCCTTTTTCTTCGGGCTGTTCGGACTTTTTCTCTTCGTCTTTTCTTTTGTTGAACATTCCTTCCCTCCTTTTGTGGTCGCGCTGAAGTAATTGTCTAAGGCTTCAGCGAAGTACTGTAAGGTGGCAACGACTTTGTCGTAGTCCATACGGGCTGGGCCAAGGACGGAGAGGGTTCCTTTCTCGCCAGGGACGTTGATGTTCGTGCTGACGAGGGCGAGGTTCTCATAACCGAATTCCTTGTTGCCGATGGAAATCGTGATGTTGCCGCTTGTTTTACCTGAATTGAGGATTCGTTTGAATTCCTCTGGATCATCGATGAAGGATAAGAGCTCTCTTAATTTGCTGGCATCGTTAGCGAACTCTGGCTGCTTGTATAGCTCTTCTTGGCCATAAAGCTCCATACGTTCGGTGGCGAGCTTAGCGAAGACTCCCATGATGGCTTCGTAGATGAGCTCCTGGCC
>JAFZUD010000065.1 GCA_017618495.1 Bacilli bacterium
ATTATTGCTGTATTTCGCTCGCTTATTCGCCTTTACGTCGTCACTCCGTGAAGGTACTTTCGCTCGACAAAACAAAATAAACAAGATTTCTTTTGGTTTTGTTCTCGCTTATTCGTACCTTTGCAACCAAAATTAAACATCTAAGAAATGAATTATTTAGACAGAAATGAATTTAACTTCGACCCAAGCCAGAAAGTGCTTGATGCCGTTAAGAACTTCGACCCAAAGGATTTGTGCTTCTATACCCGTATCTACGACCAAGGAAAGAAAAGCGTCATCTCCGTTAGGCTGAGTGAAATCTATGGTGTTCCAGAAGAGCAGGTTCTGTTAGGATATGGCGGTGAGGACATCCTCAAGAATTCCGTTCACTACTTCCTGATGAATGGTGAGCAGAAAACCATCCTGATTCCAGAATTCTCCTGGTGGTACTACAACCGCATTGCTGGTGAATGCGGAGGAAAATTCGAGATGTATCCCCTGCACGAAACAGAAGACTCGTTCACATACGACGTTGACGAAGTATATGTGAACGCAGAGGTTGCCTATGACGATAACGGTAACTATCTCGGATACGTCGAATTGACGATCTACCACGATTCTTACGAAGATTATTGGTATTGATTTGTTAAAAAATAAGCCGACCTCAATTGGTCGGCTTTTTTGTTGGCCACCCCTCCCTCATCCAAGAGATCGCAAAAGCTATTTTGAGAGAGGGGCGGCCTAAAGGTTAACAACGGCCCCATGCCAATGAGACCTAGAGGAGAGTGTCTCCCTCCTCACTTCTCATATATAAGGAAAAAATGATTTTTTCCGAAAATTTTAAATTCTTCTTCTTTTGAGATTGTTCCTTTAGGAAGCGCTTTCAGGGTAGTAAATAATTTTTATGTTTGTAGAATATTTTTGTTAAAGGAAAAAACCTTATGGAAAAACTTATTCTCTCTGAAGTGGAAGTCGAAGCCATCTGCGAAAGACTTGCCAGCGAAATGGACAAGCAAATGGACAAGGACGGCAGCAACCTCCCTGTTTTGCTTGGCATCATGAACGGCGCTCTTCCATTCATGTACCAGCTTGTCAAAAGCATCAAGCATCCAAACGAGATCGACACCATGCAGGTCTCTAGCTATAACGGAACCGTCTCAACCGGCGAGCTCATCGTTAAGAAGAAACCTGAGCGCAATCTCGAAGGCAAAGACGTCTACATCATCGAGGATATCATTGATACCGGCCTTACTATGCACTTACTTCGTAAGTACATCATGGACGTCTATAAGCCACGCCACCTTTATGTCGTCATCATGATCAAGAGACAGGTCGACAAACCTCATTACCAGGAAGTCGCCGACTTCACCGGCGTCGTCCTTGAGGAGCAGCGTTACATCGTCGGCTACGGTTTCGACTATTATGGAATCGGCCGTTGCCTCCCATACGTCTTCGTTCCATCTGAGGAAGACTTCAAGACCTGGGACGCGATCCTCATGAAGGATAACCCAGACTACAAAAACAAGAAGAAATAATTTGCTACAAAAAAATCTAAAAATCCCCTGCAAAACGCAAGGGATTTTTTAAATACGTATGCAAAACTCGGCTTTTTCGGATAATGAAAAGACCCCGCATAGCAGGGTCTAGAGAATACCAATTAGCCGTGGATATGGACGCTGAATTCAAAGGCGCGGAGAAGCTGGATAAGGGTGAGGTCAGCGAGATGTTTGGTGACGTTGAGGTTGACGCTGAACTCATATTTCTTCTCTTGTCCGTGATTGTCACACATATCGAAGACGAAGCGAAGGTGATGTTTATTGAAGAAGTCGATTTCGGTTTTGAGGTAGATGGTGCTCTTGGCGGTGCTGAGCTCTTCTAAGTTGCCAAGGATCTCAAGTTTCTTTTTGTTGAGGTTCATCGCATCCTTCCAGGAGAAGTAGCCGCGGAACTTAAGCCACTCATCAAGGCTCATAGCCCAGAAGAGGTCGTGTCCGATTGGCTGATCGAGGACATCGATGATGTTGTGTTTCTCGTACTTGTTTTTGACGATGAGGTGAACGAGGTCATCCATCCACTCCTTAACGATTTCAGGATCGTAGTTTAAAGCTTCTTTTGTCTTCAGTTCGACAGTGATATTTTCTTTCATGTTTTGCTCCTTGATTAATTTTAACTATTTTTCGTACAAAAAAACTAGAGATTTGCTAAGGAATTTGCAGATTTGTTTTTGCTGAAAACGCTGAAAAACGCTGAAAATTTACAAAAATAATTAGTGGATTTCTTTGAAAAAACGCTAATTGTAAGCGGTTACATACCCCTAAACCCCAACTACTCAAAAATAATTATTTCCTTTTTCGCGAATGCGTGTATTATGCGGACAAGGGCACAAACCCTGAGAAAAGGAGGAAGACCTATGAAAGACTTTGAAAGATTCAAGAAAAAGGTTCTTCGTGAACACATCATCAAATCCGCATTAGTGGGTTTGGGAATCGGTCTCCTTGCCGCTGCTTTAGCGATCGTCATCTCATTCTTGACGAATCCAGCCGCA
>JAFZUD010000066.1 GCA_017618495.1 Bacilli bacterium
GGTGATCTCAGCGAGGATGGAGCTGAGGTGATAGCTTCCGGAAGCACCTTCGGCGGTGAGGCCGGTGGTGTCGTAGTCGCTCATGACTGGGTTGGCTTTGGCAGCGCTGTCGCCGGTGCCAGCCTGGAAGTAATATCTTGGGGTGGTTCCATCGTCGTCATACCAGGAGACGTTGAGGTTGGAGGCGTTTCCGCCACGGGCGTTAAGCTGAACTTCATAAGTGCCAGCTGGAAGTCCGGTGCAATCCCAGGAGCAGGCGCTAGCGGTGCTTGAGGAACCCATGTGGGTATCGTCCCATCCACTGCCGGCTTCGGCTTTGTCGGCCCAAGCTAAGGTGTAGGCGGTAGCTGTGCCAGAGGTCTCGGCCTGAAGGGCGCCGGTCTTGGTGCCAGCGGTCCAGGTGTACTCGGACCAATGGGCGTAGTAAGTGACGTTGGCGGTGAGGTCAACGTTAGCGGCAGCTAAGGTGCCACCGGTCTTTTCGGTGTACCAGCCATCGAACTTGTAGGCGCCTGGACGGGAGACAGGATCGGCAAGCTTTGTGAGCTTCTTGCTGACGGTCTTGACGGTTGGGTTGGTCGCCTGGCTGTTG
This sequence comes from Bacilli bacterium, assembly GCA_017618495.1. Lineage (GTDB taxonomy): Bacteria > Bacillota_I > Bacilli_A > RFN20 > CAG-826 > UBA4951. The sequence continues at coordinate 593 of JAFZUD010000066.1, forward strand.
GTTGGGAGGGTGTAGTTGAGATCAAAGGTGGCAGTGAACTCATCTGGGGCCTTGGAGGTGCTGGCTGGCTTCGAAGAAGCTGGTGTGCTGGTGGCCTTGGAGGTGGCTGGAGCGGTGCCTTCCGCGCTGCTCTCGGTTGCTGGGGTTTCTCCTCCACCGCAGCTCACTAAGAGTCCGAGGGAGAGGAAGGAAACGAATAAAGTCTTCTTATTCATTGTTATATTTTCGTCGCGCGTTGATGCGTGACCCTTTCTTGGGTTTATCTTTACATTAAGAAAAATCGATTACAAGTCTTATTTTCGCTTATGAATCGGCTTTCTTGCGGAAGAAAAAAGCCAAATGAGGGTTAGTCATTTGGCCTATAGGAGTGACCTTGAGATTAAGCAAGGGCGATCTCGGTGTCGCCACCAAGGGTGAGGACCATGTCGGTGATCTTGATGTCGCTCGAGATGAGGTTTTCAACCTCGATGGTGTGTGAAGAAGCGCTTAAGCTGACGCCGTCGATGAGTTTGGCTGGCTCCCAGTATTCGTCGTTGGTGCCAAAGCCAAGCTGGTTGGTAGCGAAGCTAGTGTCTTTGATGCTGAGCTCGGTGCCATCGAGAGTGACCTTGAGAGCGGAAGCTAAGTTGCTGCTGGTGTTCTTGGAGGTCATCATCGCGGTGATGGAAGTCTCAACCGCTTTGCTCGAAGTGAAGGTGTAGGCGATCTTGTTGCCCTGGGAGAGCTTAGCGGCTTTCTCTGGGGAACGGAATTCGGTGCTGTCGACGATCGAAGCGCCGGTGAGATCGAAGTCTTCGGCGTGTGTTAGGTTGATCTTCTTAGGATTGAGCTCTGGTTTTGGTCCTTCGAGCATGGTGTCGAGGATGTTCTCAAGAGTGGACTCTTTGACGCCGATGGTGAGGAGGAAGTTATAGACTCTTTCCTGAAGGGTGTCGCCATCGAAGGCGGTGAGCTCGTGGACGTAGCCGGCGATGCCATCTTCATTGGCCTGGCCGACGGTGCTGGTCTTGCCGATCTTGCCGAAGTTCGAGAAGAGGTAATCCTGGTAGATTTCCTGGAGGGAAAGGCCAAGGAGACCATTGAGAAGGGTGGCGCATAAGCCGGTTCTGTCGGTGCCGATGCGGCAATGGAAGAAGGCTGGGAAGGCTTCTGGTGTGGTCAAGGTCTCGAAGAAGCGTCTCACTGGGATGATGTTACGGAAGAGGTTGTCTTTGCCGTTAGAGTAAGCGAATGGGATGAACTTGTAATCTGTCTCGCTGTCGAGCTTGGAGGAGCCGGTGAAGGATCCACTGCCCTCGCCGCCGGTGCCGTTTGGGCCGCCGCGGAGGTCGATCTCGGTCTTCATGCCAAGATATTTTCTGGCAACGGCTCTGCCGGTGTCGTTGATGATGGAGCCGGACTGGTTGTCATCGAGGGAGGCGGTTCTATAAAGAAGGCCTTGTCTGATCTTTGCGCCGCTGCTGGTCATCTTTCCGCCGAGGTCACGGCAGTTGGTCATGCCGGAGATATTGACGATACGTGGGGCAGCGTCAACGGTCTCAAGGGTCTTGACGAAGGAATATTCTGGCTCACCTTCGGCGTAGTTGGCTTTGACTCTGTAATAGTACTTGCTGCCGATGAAAAGGTTCTGGATTGTGGCCTTGTTGTCGGTGCATGGGAAGCTCCAAGCGTCTTCCATGTTGTTCTTGAGGGACATCTCGATCTCGTAGGACTCGACCTCTTTGTCGGTCTCATGCTCGAATTCGATCTCGAAGGTGTTGGCCTCGCTCTGGGACTTGTTTGGAACGGTGTGGTAAGTGCCGGTGAAGTCGCTTTGTTGGAGCGTGCTATA
>JAFZUD010000067.1 GCA_017618495.1 Bacilli bacterium
AGGAAGATATGAAACCATCAAGCAGCGAGATTCATGGTAGCGCTCCAACGGCCAAAGTTATTCGTTTGATGGACAACAAAACGACCATCGAATTCTTGACCATACTTCAACGTGGCAACAAACCTGCTCCTGCCGACTTAGACTTGGCCAACCTTTTAACCTCTGAAATGGGCGTTCCTCAAAACGTCGTTAACGCATTGTTTTTCTATGTGATATGCATCAAGGAAGACAGTCCTTCTAAGGCTTATATGACTAAACTTGGTGCCGCTCTTGTTAGAGCAGGAATCACAAATGCCTTAGATGCTTTGAACTATTTAGGCGGCCAGTTATCTAAGAACAATAAAAAGTACGGCGGCAAAAAACAGCCAGAAAAACCTGTTGTTGAAGAAAAACCAGCGACCGAAGAAGCGGTGGACGAAGTCGAGGAAGAAGAGATAGACGAAGAAGAATTTGAAGCGCTCATGAAGAATAGAGGCAGGAAGTAAAGATATGGAAACGTTTGTGAAAGATACCAAAGAAATAAAAGGCGCCTCTTTCAAAGAAAGCAGCCTCCACGACGAGATCCTTAACGACCGCCGTCTTATGAATGAGCTCCACGCTCTCGATATCGATGATTCCGAGATCGACAAATATCTCCCTCTTCTTGCGACATATCTCGACCAAAGAGACGCGGAAGAAGACCCAAAGAAAGAGATTGAAGCGCCTTACCCAGGACTCACGATGAAACTCTGCATCGATGACTCTGGAAAGCTTTCATACACCCTTGGGCCAAGCGAAGAGACAAAGAGAAAAGAAGCCCTTGAGAAGAATTACATCTATAAGGACTTCCCAGAGAGCTGGAAAGACCTAAACGGCAAATCCATCAAAGGCGAAAGATATAAGAAACTCAGGACTGCTTTAGCGAAGACCTTCACGAAAACCTGCACAAAACCATGGGTTTTCGTCAAAGGCGATTCAGGATGCGGCAAATCATATTATTTGGCTGCCGTCCTTAATGGTTTAGCCGCCGATGGTGAAAGCGTCTGTTTCATCAATGGAGCGAAGCGTTTCGACGAACTAAAAGCCCTCGCCATCAAGAACCGTCAGGAATTCGATAAGATCATGGCTTCTTTAGAAGGATGCGGAACCATGGTCATCGATGACTTTGGCAACGAATTCAAATCCGAATACATCCGTGACCAAATCATCCTCCCTCTTTTAGCGGAAAGAAGTAGGGCAGGTCTTAGAACCTATTTCACCAGCCAATACACCCTAGATGAGATCAAACAGCTCTATAGCCTTCATAAGAGTTACATCGAAGGCTCAAGAGTCAGCAAGCTCATCGAAAAGAATATCGACAAAGTCGTTATTCTTGAAGCAGGGTTAGAGACCTTCGCTCAAAAGAGATCGAAGTGATCTAATTGTTTGTATAAGTCTTTCAAAGAGCCGCTTCCGTCAAGAGTGATTGAGGCGGCTTTTTTTGCTTTCCTGAGAGGGAAAGAATCATTGAGGTCTAAGTATTTCTTTGGGTCGACGTTTCTCTTGATGAGTCTTTGTTCTCTAACTTCTCTTGAAGCGGTGATCAAAATGATGAGGTCAGAGTCTTTCTCCAAAGGCCCTCCAATAAGGAGAGGGACATCAACGACCGCTTTCTTGTATTTGCCTGAATCGATTTCCGAATACATCCTTTCGTAGACCTTCGAATGGATATATTCCTCTAAGGCTTTCTTGGATTTTGGGTTTGTTAATAAGGAAAGGAGCTCACTCTTATTGATTTCTCCATCCTTGAATATCTTTTCTCCGAACTTCTTACGGAGATAGTCTTTCACTTCGTCTTCCTTATATAAGGAGTGGACGATATCATCCGCGGACAAGACTTTGAAACCTTTGTCTTTGAGGTAAGCAGATACAGAAGATTTGCCTGAACCGATAGGACCAGTCACTCCAACGATGAAAGGTTTGCCTTTAAGAGGCTGACACTTCGGGCAATAGGTCGTTCCTCTGCCGCCAAGAGTTATCTTTCTCATGATCATCCCGCAGCGGTCACACTTCATTCCTTCGTGGCCATAGGCGTGGAGTTCATTTTGCATGTTTCCGCTCATGCCCTCTTTCGGGTGATAGCTTCTAATCGTGCTTCCGCCTTGCTTAATAGCCTCTGAAAGAATCCTTCTAGATTCCTCGACAATTCGGCCACATTCCTCAATTGAGAGGGTTTTTGCAGGGGATTTTGGGTTGATTTTGCTGGAAAAGAGGACTTCATCCGCATAGATGTTGCCTAACCCCAAAATAATCGTCTGATCAAGCAAAGCGTTCTTCACCGGACCGGATATTCTCTTAAAAGACTTATGAAGATCTTTCGCTTCAAGGTCCCAAGGTTCTTTTCCTAACTTCGAGATAGGTAGGGCGGTCTTGTAGTCGGACTCACTCTTAAGCTCAACGATGCCACACCTCCTGACGTCGTTGAAACGTAGGGAAGTTCCATCCGTGAAGTCATAGATGAGGGTGTCATGTTTTTCCGGCTTTTGACCAGCCTCACCCTCAAAGTATTTTCCTTCCATCCTGAGATGGGAGATAACGACTTTATCGTTAGTTAAATGGAAGATGATGAACTTCCCAATCCTTGTGCAAGGAAGGAAGGTCTCACCGATCAAGGCGGCCTTAAAAGCAGAAGCAGTCGTCAAAACCGACTTCTCGTGGAAGATGCGGATATCCTTGATGGTCTTCTTTGGAACAAAGCCATTAAGGATCCTGACAACTGTTTCAACCTCTGGTAACTCAGGCATCTTTAATCCTTCGCGTCATACCAAGTATGGCCGATTCCTTTCTCAACGGTAAGTTTGACTTTGAGATCGACGGATTCGGTCATGATTCTTTCGATCTCTGGTTCGATCTTGTTCATTTCTTCTTTTGGTACGGCAAAGATGAGTTCGTCATGGATCTGAAGAACCATCTTGGTCTTGTATCCTCCCTTGTTAAGGAAGTCATAGATCTTGACCATCGCGTTCTTGATGAGGTCAGCGGCAGTCCCTTGGACTGGAGCGTTCAGCGCCGCTCTCTTAGCGGCTTCTCTCACCATATAGGAAGGGTTATTGATATCGCGGAGATATCTCTTTCTTCCGAACATCGTCTTAACGTATCCTTTGGTCTCACATTCCTCGATGATGGAGTTGAGGTATTCCCTGATTTCAGGATAGGCAAGATAGAAGGAACGGATGATTTCCGTGGCTTCTTTGTTACCACAGCCGATCTGCTGCGCAAGTCCAAAGACAGTGGTTCCGTAGATGATCGCGAAGTTGACCGCTTTCGCGCGCCTTCTCATAAGAGGGGTGACTTCTTCGGTGTGGAATATCCTCTTCGCGGTCTCTGTATGAACATCATGTCCCTCTTTGAAGACGTTGATATATGCCTCGCATCCAGAAAGGGCAGCAAGGATTCTTAATTCAATCTGGCCATAGTCCAAGGAGAGCAAAGAGATATCGGGGTCATCATAGTAGAAGGCCTTTCTGATCATCTTGCCTTCTTCGTCACGAGCGCTGATATTCTGGAGGTTAGGGGAAGAGGAGGATAAACGACCTGTCGTTGTCTGGGCTTGATTGAAATACGTGTGGATTTTGCCGTCGTTTTTGACGTGAGGCGCAAGTCCATTGATATAGGTCGACATGAGCTTCGCATACTTCCTGTATTCAAGAAGCTTCTCAATGATTGGGTGGATGCCAAGCAAATCATTAAGGGCATCGACATCGGTGCTCCCTTTCTTTCTGTCAGGGAGTCCAAGTTTCTCATAAAGGATGAAAGCGACCTGCTTTGAGGAGTTAGGGTTGAATGGTTCACCCGCTAATTTGGTGAGCTCATCTTTCGCGGCGTCTCTCTTTCTCTCGAACTCTTTTCCGTAGGAATAGAGGTCATCGAGTTTGAGAGGGAAGCCTTCGTATTCCATGTCACTAAGAACGATGGAAAGAGGTAATTCGATATTGCGGTATAGGTCAATCGCCCCAACCTCGGTAAGACCGCTTATCATCTTCTCTTCGAGATAGAGGGAATAGTAGGCCATCTGGATTGTGAGGTTTGGTCTAGCTGATGAAAGCAAAGACACCTCATCTTTCGTATCATCAAGAGCAACCCCAAAGGAGCCATAGACGATCATCGGATTGGATGAAGTGGAGCTGTCTAAGAGGTAGGCGGCCAACAATATATCGTTCTTGATGCCTTTGAGCTCAATGCCAACTCTCTTAAGCGCATAGATGGAGGCTTTCGCATCATAGACGTTCTTCTTGATGGATTCGTCTTCAAGAATCTTCTTCAAGGCCACATCTTTGATGAGGTTCTCTTCGGAGATGTAGTACGCTTTCTCTTTGGTGGAGATAGAAAGGCCATTAAGTTCCGCTCCATGATATTCATCGAAATCGATATCTAAAGCGACGCCGATATTCTCACCAAGCTCAATTCCTTTGAAGGAAGAGACGATCTCAGAGGAAATCTCTCTCTTTGCCTGTTCGCCTTTCTTTTGGCTGGCTGGGAGTCTTGATGGGAATTGTTTTAGTTCATATTTGCGGGCGAAATCCATGACTTCTTGGGCGTCATAACCCTGATAGACCAAGTCGGATAACTGGAATGGAAGTTCGGCATCGGTCTTGATGGTGGCTAACTCGTAGCACATCCTGCCTTGCTCTGCGCCTTCGATGATCTTCTGGCCGATCTTGCCCTTCATAGATGGAGCGGCCTCAATAATCTTTTCGAAAGAACCGTATTCCTGGATGAGTTTGACGGCAGTGATCTCTCCAACGCCTGGGATGCCAGGGAGGTTATCTGATGCGTCGCCTCTAAGGCCTTTGTAATCGATGATCTGAAGAGGGGAGAAGCCAAACTTCTCGACCATATTGGCCTCAGTCACCAAATCCATGTCGCTTAGTCCTTTACGGAGTAAGGAAATGGAAATGTTCTTGTCGATAAGCTGGAGATAGTCTTTGTCACTCGTGTAGACGGTGACCTTCATTCCGGCTTTGGACGCCATCTTGGCGACGGTGCCGCAGATATCGTCAGCCTCAATGCCATGCTCTTCGTAGCAGACGATATTGAGGACTTTGCAAAGCTCTCTAGAGATAGGGAACTGTTTGATTAGGTCTGGAGGGCAAGGTTTTCTGTTGGCCTTGTACGCTTCAAACTCCTGCTTTCTGAAAGTATCCCCATCTTTGTCAAAACCGATGAAGATGCTGTCACCCTCCTTGAGAGAGAAGAGAAACTTGGCGAGCATGTTCGAAAAAGCAAATACGGCATTGGTCGGAATGCCAGTCTTCGTCGACATTAGAGGCGCGCCTGGGTAAGCGGTCGCGTAGTAGGCCCTGAACAAGAGGGAATTTCCATCGATGATCTTGATTTCTTTCATAACTAGTCTCCTACGCTGCTAACCTCTTCGACGACATATGACTCTTCGCCGTTGTTATATCTTCTTGTTTCCTTATGGGCTCTCACAAGGATGATGTTGTCTGTTTTGAGTAATGGGAAGTTCTGATTGAAGACCTCATCAAAGAGGATGAAGGAAGCCTCGCTAAGGTCGTCATAGAGTTCCATGAAGGCCATCTTCTTTCCGGTCTTCGTGGTGATCGATCTCGCCGATTTGATGATGCCTGCGGTCAAGAATGAGCCGGTTTTGTTAGGGATTTCTGATAAAGGAGCCACTTTTGCGGCCTTTAATTTGTCTTCGATGAAGGACAAACGTGAACCGCTCACCATGATGCCAAGGGCTTCATATTCGGCAGCCAAGTTGGTCATCTGATCGTCTTCCCTCTTTTCCATAGCAGGTTTAGAAACCCCAATGTTAAGAAGGATCTGCTGACCATCATCGCCATACATGAGCTCGCTGTAATTCATGGCAGGGGAAGAAGCCGCTCTAAGAGAGGCTCTGCTTGGGTACAAAGTATCTAAAGCGCCTGCATCGATGAGCTTAACAAGGGTTGGGAGATTAAGCCCGTTCTTCTTGTTTCTCGCCGCGAAGTCAAAGATGTCCTCATATGGACCGTTCGCTCTTCTTTCATCAAGGATGGCCCCAACGATCTGTCCTCCAAGTCCTTTGATGGAGGATAGAGGGAACCTGATGGCCTTTCCTTCGATGACGAAAGATTCTTCGCTTCTATTGATATCAGGAACGGCAAGATGAAGTCCTAAGGCTTTCACCTCGCTTAATGTGTCTTTGAATTTGGTGGTGGCAGGGTCTTGGCTAGCAAGTATGGCGCAATAGAACTCACGAGGATAATGCTTCTTGAGATAGGCCATCTGACAGGTGATGACCGCATATGAGAAAGCGTGCGCTTTGTTGAATCCATAATTGGCAAACCTGAAGATAAGGTCAAAGACCTTCTCACTCAAAGCCTGGCTCTTGCCATTGGACAAACAGCCTTTGATGAATAAGCCTTTCTGGGCTTCGAGTTTGGCCATGTCTTTCTTCGAGATGGCGCGTCTAAACATATCGGCCTGGCCATAAGAGAATCCCGCCATTTCACGGACGATTCTCATGATCTGCTCTTGGTAGACGATGATGCCATATGTCTCTTCGAGGATTCCTTTAAGCTCTGGAGCAAGATACTGAACCTTTTCTTGGCCATGCTTTCTTCTCGCGTATGTGGCGATCGAATCCATTGGGCCAGGTCTAAATAAAGCGAGAAGGGCAGCAACATCATTGAAACTAGAAGGCTGAACAACCCTGATCGCTTTCTTCATGCCCGCGGATTCAAGCTGGAAAAGACCCATCGTCTTGTTCTCGGCGATGATTTTGATGGATTCCTCATCATCGTAAGGGAGTTCTCTGTAATTGAGGTCAATTCCTTCGTTCTTTTTGACCATCGCGATGACCTGGTCGATGATCGTGAGGTTGGTTAAGCCAAGGATGTCCATCTTAAGGAAGCCTTGGTCTTCGAGGTAATCTTTCTCAAGACAAGCGACAGAACCGATATTCTCTTCCATCATGACTGGAAGGCATTCTTCGAGAGGTTTGTCATTGACGACGATGCCTGCGGCATGGAGGCCCGCTTGCCTTGGGATGCCTTCGATCTTCGCAGCTAAAGAGATGTAGGTGAGGAAGTATTTGTCAGAATCCACAAGTTCTTTGAGCTTAGGGCTACGTTTGTAGTTCTCTCTCAGAGAGAGGCGAGGATCGACGATGCTAGAGCACATGAGCTCAATCTCGTTTTGTCTGTACTGATAAACCCTTCCGATATCCCTTAAGGCTTGTTGGGCTTTGATATTCTGGGTGGTCAAAACATATCCGACATGGTCTTCGCCGTATTTGTTTTGGATGTATCTGACGACAAGGTCACGCCTATCATCGGCGAAGTCACAGTCGATATCAGGGAGGGAGATACGCTCAGGATTGAGGAAACGCTCAAAAAGGAGTCCGTATTTGATTGGGTCAACGGTAACGATACCCAAACAATAAGAGACAAGAGACCCTGCGCCAGATCCACGGCCAGGGCCAACGGAGACGCCATGGGTGATGGCCCAATTGACGTAATCGGCGACGATGAGGAAGTA
>JAFZUD010000068.1 GCA_017618495.1 Bacilli bacterium
CTTCCTTGGCAAACTCTTGGCCAAGAATGGAGTCAAAGTCCGTCTTGGGGTCAAAATAAAGGACTATGTAGCCAAGGATGACGTCGTTTTGTATTTCGAAGACGGCCAAGAAAGCTTTGATTATGTCGTCTTTGCAACGGGTGGATGCTCCCAATCCAAACTTGGTTCCGATGGTTCGCTTTTCCCAATATTTAAGAAGCATGGTTATAAGGTGATCGCCCCAAAACCTGGCCTTTGCCCAATTAGGACTTATGAGAAAACCAAGTCGATCTCCGGCCAACGTCATGAGGCCAAAGTCACCGTTACCATCAAAGGCATAGTGGCTAGAGAAGAAGAAGGGGAGGTTTTGTTTAAAGATGACGGCCTTTCCGGAATCGTCATCTTCAATATCGCCTCCTTCATTAACCACTTGGATAGCACCGAGGACGTCTCGATTTACCTCGATTTGTTCCCGAAAGTAACATTGACCGCTTTGACCATGGATTTATTTGCCTCGATGAAGAGCAATCCGACCTTCTTCATGGACGCCTATCTCACCGAGCCAATGAAAGACTACATCCTTAAAGCCGCAGGAGTAGTTTTGGACGGAAAAATTGATAAGGGAATCTGCTTCAAGATTGCTAAGGTTATGAAGCAACTTCCTTTCCGCTTCAAAGAGTCCTACGGATTTGATAATAGCCAAGTGACAATTGGAGGCGTTTCAGTGGAGAATGTAGGCGAAAAACTACGTTCTAAGATTGAGAAAAACGTTTCTTTTGCCGGTGAGGTTCTTGATATTGATGGCCTTTGTGGCGACCATAATCTGACATGGTGTTTGGTCTCCGCTCTAGCGGTTGCCGAGTCTTTTTTAGCCTTTCCTATAAGGAAAAGTCGATTGACTAACGAGGGTAGATAGATTTTAATATTCCCGTTACACGTTCGGCATCTTTGATGCAGCCGTGATTATTGAGGCAGTATATGAAATATTCTTCCACTTCAAGACTTGTGAACGCGATCGTCTTCTCGATTCTTTTACTCGCGTTCGGCGCGTTAGGCGATTACTTCTCCTTCTTCGTATCGCCAACCTATCTCAATCCGCTAGGCGAAGCTCAGAGATTCTCTGGTACCTACCCGTACAACTTCTCTCTTAACTTCGGTATGCTCGGTATGGCTGTTGCGGCTCTTTCCGCTTACGGCTTATTCCTCAGCATCAAAGCCCTCAGCGACAAGAAGGACATCGCCGTCCAGAAGACCTTCTTCATCTACATCGCGATCTCTTATGTTTTCGCTGCTTGGTTTGCCCTCAACGCCTTAGTCTTCTATCGCTTGATCGGTCAGGCCCAGTACGTGTTCTGGATCGTCATGTTCGTCATCTTCTTGATCGCCTCCCTCGTCGCTGGCAACGTTCCACTCATGAAGATTCTCGATGGCAAAGAAAGCAACGAAATCCTCATCATCCTTGTTGAGGCCGGCGCTGCTTTGGCCTTCGGCTATCTCTGCAACACCATCCCAACTTACCTTGTTGCCACCATCAGCGCCGCTAATGGTTCTGGCTACTATGCCAACTTCACCAACCAGTTGCTTACCAATAGCATCCTTGCTTGCGTCGCTCTCTGCGCTTCCATTGCCTCCGTCGTCTTCATCAAGAAAGGCAAGAAGCTTGGCGAAATCCTCGCTGGCGCGACTCTTCTACCGTTCAGCGGCATGTTCCTTGCCACCGCGATCTTCGAAATCATTTATAAGGGCGAGAACAAGTTCTCCCTTCAGACTCAGAAGGCCAACTTCGGCAGCTGGGACTACGTCGTCATGTGCTTCGTCGTCGCCACCGTCCTTCTTGCTGGCGCCGTTATCTTCCTCTCTTCCTCTCTCTTGCCAGAAAAGAAGAAGCAGGCCTAATCGAATAGGTAAACAAAATGCCATCCGTTGCTGGATGGCATTTTTTGTTGTTTATCGCTTGGCGCTTTCGATCCAATCCATTCCGAGGACTATCACCTCATCGTAAAGGTTTTTGATTTCATCACTTGGGACTTCCCAACGGGAACGGAGGTCATTCATGGCTTTCTCGTCGACTATGGCGTCGCTTGATCTCATGAGGTTCTGTTTCATGCAGACGTCGAACGGGATATCGAATAGGACCAAGGCTCGTTTATCGTAGCCTTTCGCGGCTTCGTGGTAATAGCGGCGGTATTGGTTGGTGATATTTGTGGCGTCCGCGATGACGGTCGCGTTCTCCTCTTTGCCGTAATC
>JAFZUD010000069.1 GCA_017618495.1 Bacilli bacterium
GCCTATATCGGAAACGCCCTCACCAGGAAAACGAAGAAGTGCGCTCTCTACGCCGTCAACATCATCTACCACAACCTCCTTGGTTTATACCAAGACCCACATAATCTCGCAGCAGGCAAGAACATGATTTTCGCCTCCTATCTTGCAGGCGTCGCTTTCACTCGTTCATACGTCGGATATGTCCACGCCCTGGCCCATGCGATCGGCGGCAAATACAATGTCCCACACGGCCTTGCTAACGCCATCCTTCTCCCGTATGTCCTTGAGGCTTATGGCAAAAAGGCCCACAAAAAGCTTGCGGATTTGGCCAAACTCATTGAAATCGTCCATCCGGAATCGAAGACGCATCAGGCCGCTCAAGCCTTCATCGATTACATCAAGATGCTCAAGTTCTCTCTTGGCATCCCAGCCCATTTCGATAACCTCATCAAGAAGGAAGATCTCGATGACCTCGTGAAGGCCGCTCTCCATGAGGCCAACCCTCTCTACCCAGTACCTAAGATCCTCGGAGCCGAAGAACTCAAAGCGATATACATGGAGGCAGACCCATCATGCAAATAGGCGAGACAATGAATAGCCGCTGCCGAATGATTTCGGTCAGAAACGAAGCAGGAATGGAAATCACATTTTGTGATTTTGGCGCGGCCATTTATGAGATTCGCCTTAACGACAAGCCGATGACGATCGCTTGCAAGGACTTTGAGAAGTGGATGCACACCCGCTCATACTTTGGCAAGACCGTTGGAAGAATCGCCGGAAGAGTCAAAGATGCCAGAATCACGATCGGTGGCCAAGAATGCCAACTCGACGTCAACGATGGCAAGAACACGCTCCACTCTGGCAAAGACGCCCTTTGCTACAAGCCTTGGATCTATGACGTCTACGAAAAGAGAATAGGCGCGGTGGTGGATTTCTACTACCGACTTGAGGATGGCGAAGAAGGCCTCCCAGGCGAGCAGACCATCAACGTCAGGTACATCGTCCACAAAAAAGAGAACGTCCTCGATATCAAGATCACCGCTGGGAAACCTAGCAAAGACACATACACGAGGCTCACAGTCCACCCATACTTCAACTTAGGCGGATACAAAAACATCAGGAACCATAGGTTCACCCTCGATGCCGATAGGGTGTCCCTTTTCGATGAGGGATGCGTCGCCACCGATTTCGTCAAAGTCCCGGCAAACCTTGATTTCCGTAAAGGCGTTTCTCTCGATGAGGCCCTTCCAAACAAGGATTTAGCGAAGCTTCCGACCAACGGTTTGGACCACGTTTTCATTAGGACTGACGCGAGGTGCGTCGACTACCGCAAAGACAAATCCATCATGGAAAAACCTCTCCTCACTTTGGAGAGTCCTCTCGCTTCTTTGCAAATCTTTACAACTTTTCCGGCCATAACATGTTATGCTGATAACTTCCCAGGGGGCGGAACGCTCACCAACGGGAACGAAGAGGAAATGTACTCAGGCCTAGCCTTAGAACCCCGCTTCGACGATCTTGACGTAGTGAAGCCTGGCGCCTTCCAGAAGAAGGGTCGCCTCCAGGTCAACATGATCACCTACGTCTTCAAAACCAAGTAACTGCTTTCTTAAAGGAGTCCCCATCATGATTAGCAAGACAATCGCTGAGCTTATTTATTATGCCGAGAAACATCTCTATCTTTTAGATAGCGACAAGATCTATTTCACGAATATCCTTCTCCATTTCTTCGGGGCCAATGAGCCTTACGAAGGAGAAATCGATAAAGCCAGAATCGAGAGCATGGAAGTCCCAGACGAAATCGTCTCCGAGATCTTTGAACATTGCCTCCTTAGTGGCGACGACGAGAAAGAAGCGGAAAGAAAAGCCGATTTCGCTTTAGGCATCGTTTCCCCTCTCCCAAGCCTTGTTAACGGGGCTTTTGAAGAATTCAAAAAGAACGATCCAGCGACCGCTCTTCAGTTCTTGAAGTCTCTTGGAACCAGCAATTACTACTTCCAGAAAACCAAGGTCGAGCGCAACAAAGACTGGACCATGACCTTTGAAGATGGCCCAAACATCACTCTTTCCATCAACCTCTCTAAACCAGAGAAGAATAACAAAGACATAGCCAAACTCCTGACCACGGCGTCCATCAACTATCCAAAGTGTGCTCTTTGTGTCGAGAACCTTGGCTTCTATGGCGATGACAAGCACGCCGCCAGAATGACGATCAGATACGTCCCTCTCGATTTAGCAGGGGAGAGATGGTACCTCCAGTATTCCCCATATGGCTACTTCCGTAACCATTGCATCTGCTTCAAAGAAGACCACATCCCGATGAAAGTCGAAAGGAAGACTTTTGATAGGCTTCTTTCCTTCGTTGAGCAATTCCCAAGTTTCTTCATGGGCAGCAATAGCGACCTCCCAATCGTCGGTGGCTCTATCCTCAACCATGAGCATTTCCAGGGCGGTTCGCCAGTCCTTCCACTATTCGCTTCCAAAGACAAAGAAGTCATTTTCACCAGCAAATCCGGCACGAAAGTCGCAAAAGTGGACTCTTTCACGAACACTCTCCGCATCTCTGGCAAAGACAAAGAAGA
>JAFZUD010000070.1 GCA_017618495.1 Bacilli bacterium
CCACGCACTGCATCCATGAGAACCACAAGGAAGATGTAAGGCAAGATATCGAAACCGCTTATTTCGGAACTGAAGAAGAAGTTGGTTGGCAAAGTGTCAAAACCTATTACCACACCCTCTCCCAAGGAAGGTGCAATCTCGATGGCGTTGTTACTCCATGGTACGAGATAGGGGAGTCGATGGCAGCCTATGGCAATGACCAAAACGCAACCAAAAACCTCGTCAAAACTGCAGCGAATTGGTATTTTGCGCAGGAAAATTCATTGCCACGCTCATACTTTGATACCGATAATGATGGCTACCTCGATGGCGTAATGCTCATCTATGCCGCGCCTGATTACGCTTCGGCCTATAACGATTGGGATTCCAATAACGACGGAAGGGAAAACTTCTGGGCTTACACTTCCTGGACACTCGATGATGCTAACCTAGAAACCCCAACCCCGAACGCTTTCTTCTGGGCTTCATACGACTTCATGTATGACACCTCAACCGCCAACGTTAGGACCGGACTTTATTTCTATGGTGTTGGAGATGCCACAAACTGCAATGTCGATTCCCATGCTTTCATCCATGAGATGGGCCACATGTTTGGATTGTCAGACTACTATGATTATTCTGGCCAATATACTCCTGCTGGCGGATTCAGCATGCAGGATTCAAATGTCGGTTCCCATGACCCATTTAGCGCTTTAGCTCTTGGTTGGGCTGATCCTTATGTGCCAGAAACCTCTTGCACATTAACCATCAAGCCTTTCCAAAGCAAAGGACACGATCTCGTCCTTCTTCAGCCAGATGGATTCAATGTCGATAAATCCCCATTCGATGAATATGTTCTTCTTGAGTTATACACTCCAACCGGACTCAATCAGTTCGATTGCGAATTCACTTACAGGGAATACACTGGCCAACGACAAGGCCCATCAGAAGTAGGTCTCCGTATCTGGCACGTCGATTCAAGACTCGTCAAAATCAACGAAAGGCCCGGAAGAATTTCCGTCGATGCGACCCATCCAAAGAAAGTTCCAAATGAAGATGACCTCTATCTCATGATGACGAACACCTATTACAGCTCACGTGAGGATATGTCAGCACGTCTCTCGGTTTGTGGTGCTGGTTATTACAACTACAACCTCCTCCAGCTCATCAGAAACGACACAACCGCAACCTATCAGTGCTCAAGCACCTTTAGCGGAACAGACTTATTCGGAAATGGCTCCCAGTTCACCTGTTCGAAATATAACGGACAATTCGTGAACGGCAAGAAGCTCAATAGCGGTGACACCCTTGGCTGGACCGTTAATGTCACGATCACCGGCGAAGGAAAGGACACCAGAGCCACTCTTCAACTATTCAGAGATTAACCCGATGCATAATCGGGTTTTTTCTTTTTGTGCTAAAATTAGTCGATGGCGCTTTCAAAGTCCAAGAACATGAATTCCGCTCTTGCGAGCATCGGCATCTTTTCCTATGCGGATGTTCTTTCGCATCTCCCTAGGAGATACGAGAACTACACCTACACCGAGGAGAAGGTTTCTTACGAAGATAAAGAGCATCTCGTCCTCAAAGGAAAGATAAGGGGAGGCGCCCCTCATCCGATGAGGTTTGCGAAGAGGACCCTTTATCGTTTTTACTTCGAAACAGTAGGGGGAATGGTCTATCTCATCGAGGCCTGGAACCGCACATACCTTGGGCAGATGCTTAAGCCTGATACGATTTATACTCTGACAGGTGTTTATGAGAAGAATAGGCACACGGTCTCTTTGGTGAACATCCTCACCGGGGAGATCCCACAAGAGGAAGCCTTGAAGCCTGTTTATTCGCTTCCGAATGACATCCAGAATTACGCTTTCATAAGGTTAGTGAAGAAGGCTCTTCTTGAGGGTGAGATTGATGATATCGTCCCAAAGAAATACAGAGAGAAATATCGTCTCTTGCCTCTTAAAGAAGCCTATCGTTTGGTGCATACCCCAAGGAGCTTTGCCGATATCCATCAAGGCATGAGAACCCTCAAATACCAAGAGGCTCTTCTTTTTGAAATCAAGAACCAGGAAGTGCGGGCCCAAAACAAAGCTTTACGCAAAGACAGAAGGCGTCAAATCAACCGCGAAAAACTAAATATCTTCGTCAAATCCCTGCCGTATTCACTTTCTAGCGACCAGCAAAAGGCCCTTGATGAATGCGTCAATGACATGGATAAACAGAGTGTTATGTACCGCCTTCTTCAGGGTGATGTAGGCACTGGTAAGACCCTTGTTGCAGCCCTTTGTGGGTACGCCAATTACACCAGAAGCGAGCAAACCGCTCTCCTTGCTCCAACCGACTCTTTGGCAAGACAGCATTATGAAACTCTCAAGAAGCTCTTCGAAGGCACTCATGTCAATGTCGGTCTCCTTGTTGGGGCAATGGAGCCAGGTGAAAAGAGAGCGACTCTCCAAGACCTTGAAGATGGGACGATCGATATCGTTGTTGGAACTCACGCCCTTTTCTCCAAAGGCGTCACATATGCCTATCTCGGATTAGCCATCATCGATGAGCAACATAAGTTCGGCGTTAACCAAAGAACCCTCCTTCTCGATAAGGGCGAGCATGCCGATCTTTTGCTTATGAGTGCAACCCCAATCCCTCGCACCTTAACAATGACCATCTATGGCGATCTCGACATCTCAACCCTCACCGAATTCCCACAAGGAAAGAGAAACGTCAAAACCATTTTGACCAAGAGAGGGGACAAGAAAGTAGCCGCTCTTTGTGAGAAGTCCTTAGAAGAGAAGAAACGCATCTACGTTGTCGTTCCTCAAATCGAAGGAGGGGAGGACAAAGATGTCACTTCCGTCAAAACTGTCTACGAAAGATATAAGAAATTTTTTGGCGATAAAGTCGTCATGATGCACGGCCAGATGAGCGAAGAAGAAAAGAATGTCGCCATTCTCGCTTTCAAGAGCGGTATCTGCCCAATCTTAGTTGCAACCTCACTCATTGAGGTTGGCATTGACGTCAAAGAAGCAAACCTCATGATCGTCTATTCGCCATCCCATTTCTCGCTCTCTAGCCTCCATCAGTTACGTGGCAGAGTAGGGCGAGATGGTTCACCTGCATCATTCGTTCTCTTTGGAGAAGGCGACGATGAAGAAAATGAGAAGCTGTCGGTTCTTTTGAAGAGTGACGATGGCTTTGAAATTGCGGAGATGGACCTCAAATTACGTGGTCCTGGAGAGCTTATGGGAACCCGTCAATCGGGCCTTCCATCTTTCCTTGTGGCGAACATCATTAGCGACTTCAAGATCTTCGAATGTGCGCGTGACGACGCCAAAGAAATTATCAAGGACGCTAAGTCCATTGATAACGTCATCATCATGAATGAAGTGAAGAAGTCATTGGGCGACTTCCGATTATCCTAGAATAAGGTTTGGTTGATAGTTATACTAACTATCGAAGCAGAGGTTTTTCACTATGAAGAAAATTGTTGTTGATATGATGGGAAGCGACTTAGGCAGCGTTGCTACCAAAGAAGGTGTTTCCCTTTTCCACGAAAAGCATCCAGATGTCGAGCTCATCCTTGTTGGCAAGGAAGCCGAGCTCAAAGATATGACCTTCGCTAAGATCGTCAATGCCGATGACGTTGTTGAGATGACCTGTGGCGCCCTTGAAGTCATCAGACGCAAAGGTTCATCCATGGTCGTCGCTTTGAACACCGCGAAAGAAGAGAATGCCGACGGCATTATCTCCGCCGGTGCGACTGGCGCCTTCCTTAGCGCGGCCACCCTCATCCTCAAGAAGATCCCAGGCGTTCAGCGTCCTGCTTTAGTTACTGCTTTCCCTCAGCTTGAAGGAAACGGATATACCACCCTTCTTGATGTCGGTGCCTCTAACACCAACACCCCAGAGGAATTGGCTCAGTTCGCCTTTATGGGAACTTGCTACTCTAGAGCGGTCTACGGCATCAAAGAACCACGCGTCTGCTTGCTTAGCAATGGCAGTGAGGAAGGCAAAGGCTCCCCAGTTGGAAAAGACGCCTACCAACTCCTCAAAGAAATGAAAAACATCAATTTTGCCGGGAATATTGAAGGCGATAAGCTCCTCAAAGGCTTAGCTGATGTCGTCGTTAGCGACGGCTACACCGGCAACGTCATGCTTAAGACCACCGAAGGAACCGCCAAAGGAATGGGCAAACTCCTCAAGCAAGGATTCATGTCCAAACTCCGTTGCAAGATCGGTTATCTCTTCGCAAAGCCAGCCGTTAAGCTTCTCACCGACAAACTTGATCCAAGCAACGTCGGTGGAGCCATGCTCATGGGCGTCAATGGCGTCGTTGTCAAAGCCCATGGCAATAGCACTGGCAAATCATTCCATAGCGCGATGGAAGTCCTCTATCACTTGATTGAGGGCGATGTCATCACCAAGATCAAAGACGCGTTCGTCGAGGAAAAAGCCGAATAATGAGTTACCTTGATCCCCTTTTCAAAACCTTAGGAATCGAAGCCAAGAACAAAGACGTCTACGAAGTCGCTTTGACCCATAGCTCCGTTAATGCTGTCACGAATAAAAAGCATCAGGACTATGAGAGGCTTGAGTTTTTAGGTGACTCTGTTGTGGGTGCGGTCACAGGCGAGCTTTGCTACCGTTACCACCCAGAGATGCAGCAAGGGGATTTAAGCATTCTCAAAAGCCAATTCATCAGAACCGAATCCGAAGCGGACTTAGCCAAGCAGATTGGCCTTCTCCCGTATATCAAAGTCGGACCATCCTTCACCGGAAAGATCGAAGACAACCTCTCCGTCCTTGAGGATTGCTTTGAATCCTTCATCGGAGCGATGCTTCTCGACCAAGGACTAGAATTCACGCACAAATTCGTTTGGAAACTCTTTGAGAAACCAATCCAATACGGAACCATCCTCTACGAGGAGAATCCTAAGAGTGAGCTTCAGGAAGCCATCCAGGCCGATACCAAAGAGACAGTAGTCTATAAGACCCTCAAAGAAGAAGGTCCAAGCAATAACAAGATCTACACCGCCGGCGTCTACTTCATGGGCAGTGAGCTCGGAAGAGGAACTGGCAGAAGCAAGAAGGAAGCGGAGACCGCAGCCGCGAAAGACGCTCTCAACAAGAGAGCCTATATCGCCCTACCAGAGGAAAAGTAATGGGTTTATTCAGTTATTTAAAAAGCAAGTTTTCGAAGAAAGAGAACAACAAGACCTACGAGAAAGGCTTAGCCAAGAGCAGAGCCGCTTTTGCCGATCGTCTTGAAGATCTTTCCAAGCGTTATAAGAAAGTCGACAATTCCTACTTCGAGGAACTAGAGCAGATTCTCATCGAAGCCGATGTCGGCGTTGGTCTCACCCTCAAGCTCGTTGAGAACCTTCTCGACAAATCCCAGAAGGAGAACATCTCCGAACCAACAAACATCAATGAAGAGCTCATCGACCAGATGTTCGTAAGCTACGTCGAAGGCGGAGAAAGCATCACTAATGAAATCCAATTTGCCGAAGAAGGCCCAACCGTCCTTCTTGTCGAAGGTGTCAATGGCGTAGGCAAAACAACCTCCATCGCCAAACTCGCCCATCGCTACATGAAGAAGGGCAAGAAAGTCATGCTTGTCGCTGCCGACACATTCAGAGCTGGAGCGGTGGAGCAGCTTAAGATTTGGGCCGAGCGCCTCAAGTGCCCAATCGTCACCGGTTTAGAAAATGGCGACCCAGCATCTGTCTGCTATGACGGCGCCAAATACGCGAAAACAAACAACATCGATCTTATGATCGTTGATACCGCAGGCCGTCTCCATAACAAAGCCAACCTTATGGCGGAGCTAGGCAAAATCAAACGCGTCCTTGAACGCGAGATCCCAGGTGCGCCACATGAGACCTTCCTCATCATCGACGCCACAACGGGACAAAACGGCGTTTCGCAAGCAAGCGCCTTCAAAGAAGTCAGCAATATCAGCGGCATCGTCATCACCAAGATGGATGGCACCTCCAAAGGAGGCATCATCCTTTCCATCCGTGATGAGCTCGATGTCCCTGTCCGTTTCATCGGCTTAGGCGAAGGAATGGACGACCTTGAGGAATTCGATCTCGACGAATACCTCCACGCCTTGCTAGTGGGGAATGAGAAGAAATGAAAGACGAGATCATCGTTAGACGCGAAGAAGTGATTGAGCTCTTTGATTCTTATGGGGAACTTCTTACGAAGACCCAGCAGGACCTTTTCAAAGAGTACTATCTCTATGACCTCTCTCTTAGCGAGATCGCTGAGGATAGAGGAATCTCTAGAAGCGCGGTCAACGACACCCTTAAGAAAGCAATCGCCAAACTCGAGGAACTTGAAAGCAAGGTCAAACTCATAAAAATCAAAAAATCCCTGCAAAAACGCATCGAAAAACTAGAAAAAGCAAACGAAAACGAAAAAGAAGAGGCACTAGACTCTTTGAAGGAGTACATCAATGGCATTTGAGACATTATCAGAAAAATTCAGCGCCCTCTTTAAGAAGATGCGCAAAGAAGACAAGCTCACCGAAGCCAATGTCGAAAGCGCAATCCGTGAGATCCGCATCGCCCTCTTAGAAGCCGACGTCAATTTCAAAGTCGTCAAAGCCTTTACCGAGGACGTCAGAGAAAAAGCCCTTGGCCAAGAGGTCCTTCTCAAGGTCAACCCATCCCAGCAGTTCATCAAGATCTGCCACGACGAACTTGTTTCTCTCCTTGGACAAGACAATAGCCAAATCAAATACCAAAACGGCCTTACGATCATCATGCTCGTGGGTCTTCAGGGCTCAGGTAAGACCACCAGTGCTGGTAAGCTTGCCAATCTCTTAAAGAACAAGCTTTCAAAGAAAGCTCTCCTCGCAGGCCTCGACGTCTATCGTCCAGCCGCTATTGAACAATTAGGAACCGTTGCGAAACAAGTCGGCGTCGATTTCTTCAACATGGGCACTAATGTCGACCCAGTCGAAGTCGCGAAGAAAGCCGTCAAGAAAGCGACCGATGAGAACTATGACGTCCTCATCCTCGATACCGCTGGCCGTCTCCAGATCGATGAGAAACTCATGGATGAGCTTAAGAACATCAACAAAGCCGTCCACCCAGATGAGGTCCTTCTCTTAGTCGACGCCGCAGCCGGTCAAGATTCCGTCAACGTCGCCAATACCTTCAACCAAGACTTACGTCTAACCGGTGTCATCATGTCCAAGCTTGATGGTGACGCCAAAGGCGGTGCCGCTCTTTCGATCAAATACATGACCGGACTTCCGATCAAATTCGCCGGCGTCGGTGAGAAGCTCACTGACCTCGACATCTTCTATCCTGACCGTATGGCCGACAGAATCCTTGGCATGGGAGACGTCGTCTCTCTTGTCGAAAAGGTTCAAGAGACCGTCGACCAGAAGGAAGCGGAACGCGAAGGCCGCAAGCTCATGGAAGGCGACTTCACGCTTGAGGATATGCTTAAGCAGATGAAGATGGTTCAGAAGATGGGTTCCTTAGGAAGCCTCCTCAAGATGATCCCAGGCATGCCAAAGGTGAGCGATGAGCAACAAGAGCAAGCCAAGAAAGAGATGAAGGTCATCGAGGCCATCATCAATTCGATGACCCCATATGAGAGACGTCATCCAGAAGTCCTCAAATTCTCCCAGAAGAACAGAATCGCCAAAGGCGCTGGCAAAACCAATGCCGACGTCAACCGCGTCATCCGTAAGTGGGAGAATTCCAAACAGATGATGAAGCAGATGAAACAATATAGCAAATCAGGAAAGATGCCTGGTGGATTTGGTGGATTCGGAGGAATGCGTTAATGGCTGACGAGGCTGAGAAACAAGTACTTTATCAACCGAAGAAGATGTACAACACGATGCTGAAACAGCAGTATCACGATACTGCGGCATCATATTTCGACGATCTTTGTGCCAAATCAGGAGTGAGCAAGGAAGAAAACGCCGCGCTTGTTAAGCAATACAACCACGCCGCTGGAATCGCTAAGCGCGCTCGTGATGCTCATAGCAAACTCAAGCTCGCCAAAAATCTTCTCATCTTCTTCGCAATCGCCTTTATCTTCGTCGCCGTTTTGGGAATCATTATCGGAATCATCGATGAAGAAATTGCTTATGTCGGTTGGATTATGCTTGGCGCAGGCCTTGTCCTTTCCGCCATTCTCTTTGTCATCTATTTCCTAGCCGTCGCAAAGAAACTGGCTGCTGCCAAAGTGGCGCTTGATGAAGCGGACAAAAAGAAAGACGAGCTTCTTGCTTTGTGTTACAAGAACACAGCGCCTCTCAACAACACCCTCGATTGGGGAGTTCCGCAGGAAATCATGGAGAAAGCCACCCCAATCATTGACCTTGACCCAATCTTCATGGGTGACAGGCTTGAAGCCCTCATTGAGAAATTCGGTTTCCACGAAGTCACCGATCCATACAAATCCGTTCTCCAGGTTTTAAGCGGCCAGATCCAAGGTAACCCATTCGTCCTTGAAAAGGTTCTTGAGTGCGAGATGTATAACAAACGTTACGAAGGCACCCTCACGATTCACTGGACGACCACATACCGCGACAAGGAAGGCCATGTCCACACGCAGCATCATAGCGAGACCCTCCGCGCCTACGCTTATCATCCAGCACCAAGATACACCGCGGTCACTCAGCTTGTTTATGGCTCTGAAGCCGCTCCACATCTAAGATTCACCCGCACTCCAGTTCATGCTGAGAAGATGAACGACAAGGAAAGAGAGAAGTTCGTCAAAAACAGAATCAAGAAACTCGACAAGAAAGAGGCCAAAGACCTTGGAAACATCAACCAGAACTTCACCAAAATGGGTGACGATGAATTCGATGCCCTCTTTGGCGCGTATGACAGAAACAACGAAGTTGAGTTCCGTTTGCTCTATACCCCGCTCGCCATTAGAAACACTCTCGACCTCTTAAAGAACCCTGATCCTTATGGTGACGATTTCTATATGTTCAAGAGAGACATGGTCACCGTTGTCAGAAGCGAGCACTCGCAGAGATTCGATTATTCTTCTTCACCAACTAACTTCATGGGTTATGACCTTGAGAAGATGAAGAACGACTTTGTTGGATATTGTGACAAGTTCATCAAGAATCTCTTCTTCGATCTTGCCCCAATCTTAAGCGTCCCTCTCTATCAGATCCACAAGCCTTTCGAATACATTTTCAAGACCCCATACCGTTCTAATTTCTCTAGCTTCGAGCAAGAGACATTGGCCAATGGACTTGACCCAATGCTCTTCATTCCTGATGGAGCCGGACGGGATTTGCCGCTGATTTTGAAAGCGGAAGAGGCATCAAGGAGAGGCAGTGGAGACTCTGTTAGAGTCAATGCGATGTCCTACCAGGAAATTCCAAGGGTCGATTACGTAAGCGTGTTCGGAGGAGATGGTAGCTGGCATTCCGTCCCAGTCCATTGGGTCGAATACATCGAAGTCCACAAAGTCTCGAATATGGGCCTTGCGAGAGTCGGCGGTTCAAGAAAAGCTTACCTCGAAGGCAAAGAAGGCAACTTCGGAGGTTCTCGCCTCAATGCTGCTTTAACCCATTTCGAAAGAGGCCTTTTGGCCATCTTTGAAGGACATGAAGACTTCCTCCAAGAGTTAAATGACACCTTGGTCGAATACTTCAGCGATAAGTAAAAATATGTTTATTTGCATCCAAAGGATGCTAATATAAAGCCAACAACAAAGGAGATATTCAAATGGCACCACAATTAGACGAATTAGACAAGTCCTTGGAAAATACCGAAGGATTACGCGTTCACGTTATTGAGAAGAAAGTTCCAGTCGAGCTTGATGGAATGGATAAGTTCATCAACGTCGGTGTTTGGTTCCTCTTCATCATCGGCGGAGTCATCTACATGTTCAAGAAAGCCAAGGCTAAGACCTACTTCAAACAGCTTGAGCAGAAGATCCAGCATGACGCTTCAACCATCGACAACTACATGGTTCAGCGTGTCACCATCCTTAAGAACGCCGCTAAGCTTCTTGATAAGGCCGTTGATTTAGATAAAGATACCTTCACCAACATCGCCAAAGCCCGTGCCGGCATCGATCCAGATACCGCCCGTAACGAACTCCAGACCTCCCTTGAGAACATCGACAAGAAGATCAACATCGCTTTCGAGAAATACCCAGAACTCAAGGCCCACCAGGAAATCGCTGCCGTCATGCAGCAAAACTCCTACCTCCAGCAGGAAATCACTGCTGCCCGTGAGGTCTATAACGACGCCGTCGCTCATTGGAACAGCGAAATCTTCTCCCTCTGGGCGAAGAAATATGTCGCTGCCAAAGAAGGCTACACCACCCGTATCCCATTCACCGCTAGCTTAGCGATGAAGCAGGAATCCGAAGGCGTTTTCTTCTAAGCAACCACGCAAACAAAAAAGAGGCTGAATCACAGCCTCTTTTCTTTTGCTCTTTTTATTTGCTTGGCTCACCGATGTCGCAATAGACGCATCTCATGTGTCCTTCGTCATCGATCTTCTTATAGAGTGGCTCAAGCTCTTGCTCGCCTGCGCTGACGCACTTAGGGTTGTTGCACTTGTGCTCGCTATGGATATAGCCTTTGCCAGCGAAGACGTCTTCTTTGACAGGATTCTTCTTCGCGATATCAAGGAGCATAAGGATGAGGGCCATTCTCATGTATTTGCCATTTAAGCACTGCTTGAAGTAGCAGGCTCTTGGGTCATCGTCCACTTTGACGCTGATCTCGTTGACGCGTGGAAGAGGATGCATGATGATCATGTCCTTCTTCGCGGTCGCAAGCTTATCGACGGTGAGGATGTAGTTGTCCTTAAGCCTCTCATATTCGGCAAGGTCATCGAATCTCTCACGCTGGATGCGGGTCATATAAAGGACATCAAGGGAAGGCATGGCTTCCTCAAGAGAAGTGGTCTCAACATACTCCATGTGGTTTGGCTCAAGGATGTCTTCTTTGACATAGTCAGGAAGTTTGAGCTCCTTTGGTGAGATAAGGACCACTTTGATGTTCTTGTAGCGGGATAAAGCGGCTAATAAGGAGTGGACGGTTCTACCGAGTTTGAGGTCTCCGCAGAAACCGACGGTAAGGTTATCAAAACCGCCTTTTTCTTTATAAATCGTCAGCAAATCCGCCATGGTTTGGGTTGGGTGGCAGTGTCTGCCATCGCCCGCATTGATGACTGGGATCGAGCCAGCGCGGGAAGCGACAAGGGCCGCACCTTCCTGGGTGGTTCTCATCGCGATGATGTCGGCGTAGCAAGAAACGGTCTTGGCTGTATCGGCGAAGCTCTCGCCTTTAGCGGCGCTAGAGTTGCTTGCGCCAGCAAAGCCAAGGACATTGCCGCCAAGTTCCATCATGGCAGCAGTGAAGGATAAACGGGTTCTCGTTGACGGCTCATAGAAAAGGGTGGCGAGCTTTTTGCCCTTACAGGCCTCGCTATACTTCTCTGGGTTCTCGGAGATGTCGATGGCCTTCTTGCAAAGGGCCTCGATCTCTTCGACCGATAAATCAACGATATCGATGACGCTGCGCATCTTTATTCACCTTTGATCCAGCTCTCGTCGCTTGGATTGTTTCTGAATTTGATTAAGCGCTCAATGTCGCTCTTTTCGATGTAGCCTTCCTCAGCAGCGACTTCAGCGATGACGTCGAAGTTGGTGAGGGAGAAGTTTTTGACGTTAGCGGCAGCAAGTCTCTCTAAGCCTTTCTTCATGCCATAGGTGAAGATGGAGACGATGCCAAGGACCTCGGCACCGGCTTCTCTAAGGACATCGACGACCTCAAGGACGCTTCCGCCAGTGGAGATAAGGTCTTCAACGACAACGACCTTCTGGCCTTTCTCGAGTCTGCCTTCGATCTGGTTCTGTCTGCCATGGTCTTTGGCGCCGCTTCTGACATAACCCATTGGGAGATTCATAAGGTGACCAACGATGGCGGCGTGGGCAATACCAGCTGTGCTGGTACCCATAAGGACTTCGACTTCTGGATAGTTCTTTTTGATGGTTTCGGCTAAAGCGTTCTCAACGTCGTTTCTGACTGCTGGGGCAGTGAGGGTGAGACGGTTGTCGCAATAGACGGGGGATTTGATTCCGCTAGCCCAGGTGAATGGTTTGTTTGGGC